>JALSOD010000117.1 GCA_026986655.1 Caldifarciminota bacterium
AACTCGCGCGCCATTTCTCTGAAGGAACCCCACCCGGCCAGCCGCAAGGATTGGTTGTTAGACTTACAGGCCCAAGAAAAATTACTGTTGAGTGGTATCCTGATTCGGGTGCCACTTACTATGAGGTATGGAGGAGTGAAGATGGTACCAATTTTTATAAAAGAGTTACCGTTACAGGAACCTCCTTTTCTGACTTAAATATCCCAGAAGGTACGGTTGAATTTTACAAAGTAAGGGCAGGAAATCCTTTTGGGATCTCATCGTTTACAGAGGTTCTGGCTGCGGTTTCATCTTCTTCTCCCAACAATGTTTTGATAGTTAATGGCTTTGATCGAGTTGGTGGGACACACAATACATTTGATTTTATAAGAGAGCATGGCCTCGCGATGGTTCAAATTGGGGCAAGATTTAATTCGACATGTAACGAAAGGGTGGAGAATGGTGATATCGATTTGACGCAATATGAGGCTGTAGATTGGATTCTTGGCGAAGAAGGTACTTCTACCATGTCTTTTTCACCGGCTGAGCAGGCCGCTGTAGCTAATTATCTGGAGAATGGTGGTAATCTCTTTATCTCTAGCTCAGAAATTGGATATGATTTGTGGCAAAGGGGTGACAGTACAGATCATGTATTTTATCACGAATATCTCAAGGCAACCTATCTTGGCGATGATGCCAACACGTATTTTGTCTCTCCTGTGTCGGGAGGTATTTTTGATGGGATTGGAAATATTGAATTTGATGATGGAAGGTGGCATTACGACGTTGATTATCCCGACGGAGTGGGTCCCTACGGAGGTTCTGTCTCTAATATGGTTTACGTAGGAGGTACTGGATGGTCAGCAGGTGTACAGTATGAAGGCACATTTGGTAGTGGTACACAAACTGGACACCTGGTTTATCTTGGGTTCCCATTCGAATCCATTCTTGACGCCTACAAGAGGAAAATAGTGATGTACAGAGTACTTAACTATTTTGGCATTGATGTTAGAGTAAACGAAGAAAATGTGGCTCTCAGCAAGCCATTAAGGATTTATCCAAATCCTGTAAAGGATGTTTTAAACGTTGTCTCTGGAAATCCAGTAGTTAGAGTGAGAATTTTTGACATTTCTGGAAGAAAGAGAATTTCAAGGACAATAAGAGGAAGAAACCACTGTACAATCGACTTGAAAAATCTAACCTCCGGGATTTACTATTTAGAAGTTGAGAACCGCGATGGTTCTTTGAAAACTCTCCGCTTCATTAAAAGATGAAACTTCGTAAAATAGAAAAAATTCCAAAAGATCCAGTCCGGTAATGATTAAAAGGAGGTGTTTATGAAGAGATTAATTTTAACGATAATTGTATTTTCATCATTGATCTATATGACAGGATGTAAGGACACTATTAAGGACCCGGAGGATGCCTACTTCAAAGGGAGAATAGTGGATACTCTGGGTAACCCAATCGATAGTGTCCACGTAGCAACGTTCCCTCCCCACAGATCCACTTACACCAATAGTAATGGTTATTTTGACCTTAGAGTCTTTCCTCGGATTTTCAGACTTGATCTAAGAAAGGGTAAGGTTTTTGTTACAAAAGTTGAGACAACTGCTAATGGAGTGGATACTGTTGAAGTAGGTATATTGGTAAACACTTTAACAGACACCCTTTCTGTTGTTTACGATACCACAAATGGAGTAATTACAAGAACGACTATTGTGAGGTCTGTCACGGATTCTTGCTTCTACAATTCAGTTTCCACAGATTCGATAGATATACAGAGTGGGCAGACCTATGATTTTGGAAATATTTCCATGGATACTGCAAGAATTTATATTGAAACGGTTGATACAACAGTTGATACATTATAATGTTTGAAAAAGGAGGAATTTTTATGAAGAAGTTTTGGTTAATTTTCCTGTTTACTGGGGTAATTTTTGCAGGTGAAACAGGTAAAATCGCCGGGACGGTCGTTGATGCGTCTACCGGAGAACCGCTACCTGGTGTTAATGTCGTTATCCTCGGAACAACAATGGGTGCAGCTACCGATGTAAATGGATTCTACTTTATTTTGAATGTACCTCCCGGTGTTTACAGCTTGAAAGCCTCTCTGATTGGATATACCCCGGTGGTTGAAGAGAGTGTTATCGTTAGAGCTGATCAGACCACTACGATAAATTTCAAACTAAAACAAACGGTACTCAAGGCAAAACCGGTAATAGTTAAGGCAAAAAGACCGATAGTTAAAAAAGATGTTACAGCAAGCTTGATAACAACTGATAAAGAGGACCTCAAGAAGATTCCTGTTGAAACCGTTTCAGGTGTTATTTCAATGAAGGCTGGAGTAACTACAGGACCATCAGGAGATATCCACGTGAGAGGTGGAAGATCAGGAGAGGTTGCTTATCTTATCGACGGAATACCAATAGTTGATCCTTATCTTAATGGTCTTGCCGTTTATGTTCCAACTAATATCATTAAGCAGATGGACCTTGTTGCAGGTACTTTTAATGCTGAGTATGGTAATGCTATGTCCGGTGTTGTAAATATTGTGACTGATGAGGGATCAAACAAATTCAGAGGATCAGTTAGTGCGTTTGTCGGTGATAGATTGAGTAATCATACTGACATTTTTGAGCACATAAATGATTTTTACATTCTCAATGACAAAGATATAAGATGGAATGTTTCTGGTCCTATACCACTGAGCAAAAAAGTTACATATTACTTTGGAGGAAGATACTACAAATCCGATGGATGGCTGTATGGATTGAATTATTATTTGCCCACGGACACGCGTTACGATTTAAACCATGGACATGGTGATAGTTCGTATGTTGCGATGAATCCGATGACAGAAAATTTATGGAATTTAAAACTCACAGCGAGACCTACAAATTCAATGAAGATATCGTGGATAAATCTATACACCTATTTGCACTACAAAAATTACATACACACACTAAAATGGGAGCCTCTTGCTACTCCTCATAACCTAAAGGAAGGATGGCAGAGCATTATTTCCCTAAACCAAGTGTTAAGCCCAAAAACATTTTACTCGGTCAAATTCAGTTATTATTGGTCCGAGTTCAGATCTTTTGTTTATGATTCATATTACTGCTTAGGGTATCTTTTCCCATACTGGGGGTATTTTGTTTCAGCCCATCAATTCCGTAGAGGAGGAGTTTCAACATCCTGGTTTAAGAGGTATACAAAGAGTTATTTTGCGAGATTTGATATTACGAGCCAGATAACTCCGGTTCACATGGTAAAAACTGGACTTCAATTCACAAGATATGACCTTTATAGACTTTCATTGAACGTTGATAATCCAGATACCACACCGCCAGCTCTTCCAATAATAGATACTATCGCAGATATAAATGAATATCTGCACCACCCAATAGAATTCTCCGCTTATATCCAAGACAAGATGGAATTTAAAGACATGGTTGTAAATGCTGGAATTAGATTTGATTGGTACGATCCCAAGTGGAAGGTGTGGGTTGACGACTCTGCACCGTCTCCAATGATTTGGGATACTACTCGTGGCCCATTCCCGGGATATAAAGAGGTTAGTCCCAAATACCAGATTTCTCCGAGAATTGGAATTGCTTTTCCTATATCCGCATCAGGAATTTTCCATTTCTCATATGGTCACTTTTTCCAGATCCCCCCTTATTACTACCTATATAGAAATTCTGGATTTAAATGGGCAGAGTCAGGTGGGAGATTGTTGACAAACAGGACTGTAATGGGAAATGCTGATTTGAAGCCTCAAAGAACAGTAGCCTATGAAGTAGGATTTAAACAGGCGCTGAGTGAAAATTTTGGGCTTGAAGTTATAGGTTACTACAAAGACGTGAGAGATCTTGTGGCAACAAAGTTAATGCCGACCTACGTTTCTGGAGATCACTACATGGTTTATACAAATAGGGATTATGCGAATATCCGTGGTTTGTCCTTCTACCTCAAATTTAGAAACCTGGGAATGTTCTCAGGTGAAATTGACTATACTTATCAGATTGCAGAAGGTTCGAATTCCAGGCCAAGGGATCTGTTTGCAGATCTGAGGCATGGGTACGAGCCACCTAAGTATATGGTTCCTCTTGATTGGGATGAAAGACATAAAATAAATTTCACGTTAACAATGAGTCAGCCCAATCAATGGACAGTTTCACTAACAGGCTCTTATGGTAGCGGGTTACCGTACACTCCGACTGATACAACTGGAGAGGCCTTAAGGGGAGGAGAGAATTCAGGAAGAAAACCACCCACGTATAACATTGACTTGAGTGCCGCGAAATATATGAAATTCAGGAATCTAAGATATACAATTTCACTTAAAGTGTTTAATTTACTTGATACTAAAAACGAAGTTCTTGTATATACAGATACAGGACGTGCGACTTATACACATCAAACTCGTCCAACTGCAGACCCTGGATACTATATACGTCCATACTATTTTAGCCCACCAAGGTTAGTAAAAATAGGTGTTTCAGTTAACTTTTAAAAGGAGGAGTTTTAAGCATGAGGAAGATTCTTGTTACAATTTTTCTTTTAGGAACGGCATTTGCTGGTGTTCCTAACCAGAAATTTTTACCCCCTTCAGTTAAACTGACGCCCGCTCAGATTGGTAAAGGTGCAGATTTAAAGGGCCATGCTGATCGAAGATCAGGAATTCATGACGGGAACAAGATTCGAATTAAATTTTTCAATACGACCGACATCGGCGGACCTGATAGAGCGAATCCCTGGCCTCGATTAGAGTGGCCAGCAGGTTCAGGCCATGAATATATATATGAAATGGGACCTCTATTCGGTGCAAAAGTAAGAGCTTACGACCCAAATACACAGGATTCGGTCTGGGTGAGAATTGTGGATGATCCTATACAGGATGGCGGCGATGAAGATTTTGAACCTTTACCAGGATATTTTAATCCAAACAAGCAGAGTATAGCATTTTCTGATAAAGATACCCTGTGGCCTACTACATGGCCTGCGTATGTTGGTATTCTTGGAGATACATTGAGAAATCTAACTGGAAAATGGCCAGGTCAATTTAATTTTATCCCTTGGAGACATGATGGAACCCCCATTCAGGATTCAGTAGTTGTTAATGTTGTCGCTGATCAAGAGAGTTATTTTGCGGCGACAGACTCTGCAAATCTCGAATTCATGCCAGGTAATCCTTATGGAAATCCATATTACGATCCAGGTAACAACATGAGAGGACTTGGAATTAAAGTTACTGTTAGAGGTTATCAATGGACGGCTCAACCGGTAGAAAATGTTATTGTATGGGTTTATGAGGTTACGAATATGTCTGATAGGGATATAGACTCAATGGTTATTGGATATTTTACAGATGTTAGAATTGGAGGTCCTGGTGCAGATTTCCAAGATGATATGTATGGGTTCGATTCTACCTCTAACATGGTGTATTTCTATGATCAGGATGGTTGGGGTAGAGGAGCTGATGGTAGACCATACAGATGTGGGTGGATGGGTTTCAAATTCTTAGAAAGTCCTGGTAATCCGTACGATGGTATAGATAACGATCACGATGGAATGGTGGATGAAAGCCAGCATGACGGAATTGATAACGACGGAGACTGGAATCCAGCAAAAGATGATGTTGGTAGGGATGGGATACCTGGGACTGGAGATTATGGAGAAGGAGATGGAATGCCCACACTTGGAGAACCCGATTTTGAAGTTATGGATCCAGATGAGAAAGACGAGCTCGGCCTTACGGGTGTTAGAGACTATGTTTACGGACAGTACTTTGCATCCCAGGATTCAATTATGTTTGAAATGATGAAACCAGGAGTATATCAAGCTGACCCTGGACCAGGAGACTTTATATTTATTTTCAGCTCAGGTTACTTCCCCTTGCATAAAGGAGAAACACAGAGATTCTCAATCGCACTTGTCATGGGAACTGATTCTACAAATCTTTACAAGAATGCATTTAAGGCTCAAGAGATATTTAACAGGAATTACCATTTCCCAAAACCACCGGAGAAGCCGACAGTTTGGGCAAGGACAGAGAGTGGAAAGGTGCATCTATTCTGGGATACAAGAGCAGAGTTAAACCCTGAGTTTGAGGGATACGCAATTTTCCGTAGTGAAGATAGAGGCGTAACCTGGGGAACACCAATCACAGATGCTTTTGGTAGGATTGTTTATTGGAGACCCATAGCTCAGTTTGATAGAATAGATTCTATTACGGGTCTTGCACCAGTCGGTGTAGATGGTGCTTACTTCTATCTTGGTGACGATTCCGGAATAAAGCACTCATGGACTGATACAACTGTAGTGGATGGAAAACACTACTGGTATGCAGTAACGGCTTATACACCAGGAAGTGATACTCTTGAAATTCCTCCTTTGATTTCGTCTGTTTATCCAATAACAGCAAATCCAAGCGTTGTTGAAGTTATACCTACTGGAGAACCACTTGGTTTTACCCCTCCGCAAATAACAATCGATTCCATCAATTCCAATATTAATGGAACTGGTCATATAGGATTTATGACTGTTCTTCTCGATAGTATAGAAAATGCTAAATATCGCATCAACTTTAATACGAGCGGAAATGACACGACTTGGTCTTTAATTAAGAGGGTAAATAACCAGGATACATTATTGATTTCTGGATGTAAAAAGATTCACGGTGAAGATGGAACACCAATTGTTGACGGTTTCAGAATTTCTATAAAAACAGATACATTGGCTCCTGACACCAATTATTTTGTTTCAGGAAACAGTAATTACTGGGTTGACGTCTCTGTTGCTACACCTGGAGGAGTTCCATATCCAGCTGACTATGAGATCGATTTTGCTGATAGTGGAGTAGTCCTTGATTCCGTATTTTACAACAGTGTAACTACAAAGGCACCTGTTAACTTCAAAGTATGGAGAATAGAGGGTAAACAGAAGATTAGACAGGAGGTTGTATTCATAGATGGCGACCACGATGGAATTATCTCAAATACACTTGGAAGAGATATTATTTATCCAGTTATGGTCGATTCGACTGGCAGAATAACATTGAGAACATGGAAATTTACGTTCAGAGGACCGGCTGAAGGAGCTGTTCCACCGAATTCCAACGGTACAATACTGTATTTGAAATTTCATAAGCCATTTACTGAGAGAGATACCGTATGGTTTGATACTCATGAGAGTGTAACCAACGAGAACGCGATTGCAAATAGTCTGGACAGTATAAGAGTCGTACCCAACCCATATATTCTTGTTTCCGCATACGAGTTAAAGGATCCTAATATCAGGAGAGGAAGAGGTGCACGTGAAATTCACTTCATTAATTTACCCCCAGAAGCAACAATTAGAATTTACACGATTACTGGTGAGCTCGTAGACATTCTACATCACGTACCTGGTGATCCTGAATACGTATCTCCATCGGTTCAGAAGTGGAACCTGCTCAATAAGGACAGTCAGGAGATTGCATACGGTGTATATATTTACCACGTAGAAGCGAAGATGAACGGTAGGGTGATAGGCGAACACATTGGGAAATTTGCAATAATTAAGTAAGGAGGATTAGAAATGAAGAAAAGTTTGATTCTTTTAACTCTTCTTGGATTGGGATTTTCTCAAACTGTCAGTAATACTGGAACAAAACCAGCGCAATTCCTGAAAATAGGACCTGGAGCGAGACCTGTAGGAATGGGTGAGGCCTTTGTTTCTGTTGCATCCGGGGCCCTTGCGACTTACTGGAATCCGGCAGGTCTTGCTCAAACAAAAGGATACTCATATTTCTTCACAAATTCAAAATGGCTCGCTGGGATTCAATACAACTATCTTGCTTTTGCTGTACCTATTCCAAAAAGAGGAGTAATTGGAGGTGCACTTTCTTACATTGGAACAGACAACATGGAAGTTACTACCGAGACAAATCCTGAAGGGACAGGTGAATATTTTAAATATACTGGTATCGCCATCATTCTAAGCTACGGGAAAATGTTCACAGATAAATTCTCCTTTGGATTTAACACAAAGTACATATACGAAAAATTAAAGTTGATGTCCGCATCTACTGCGGCAGTTGACATCGGTCTCAAGTATCAAACAGAGTTTCACAAATTCACAATTGGCATGAATTTCCAGAATTTTGGCGGAAAAATGAGGCTCGTCGGTGAAGATACAAGGTTCATTTACTACCCGGATCCCAATAGGGACCCAAACTCGCAACCTAATGTAATAGCAGATTTGAGAACAGAGTCGTACGATTTACCAATGAGATTCCTTGTCGGTGTATCTGGATATCCCATTGAAACCGATAGATTCAAACTCCTCGTAGCAGTTGATGCCGTACATCCAAATGATAATACTGAATATATAAACCTCGGTGCAGAGCTTTCATTCAACGATATGGCGTATCTGAGGGTTGGAAAGGAGCACACTTTCATGAGAGATGCTGAAGGTGGATTTACAGTTGGTGGTGGAGTTAAGTATAGGAGGCCAGGGTCCCCTATTAGTTTCTCGGTGGACTTTGCCATGTCTGATTATGGAAGGCTCGAAAACGTTAAATTCGTTTCTGTAGGTCTTTCATTTTAGACCTTTACAGTTGGGAATGGTCGAAATATAATAAAAATTAAAAAAGGAGGTATAAATATGAAGAAGTTGGTAGGTGTAGTGGCAGTTCTATTGTTGATGGGATCACTATTTGCAGGAGATGGAGATAATGTCTTCCAGTTCGCAACATCAGATCCTGCGAACGACGCCCTGTATGCTGACAGCTCGTACAATGAATATCAGAGAAGCATGATTGTTGGAACCGATCTCGATCAGGATGGATTAAAGGAAATCATTATTACTGATTATAAGACTGTTGATGCCAATCATCATGGTAGGATAATTGTGTACGAAGTCACGGGAAATAACACACTCCAGCAGGTATGGGAGTATGATCTTCCAGCCAGTGGTTATTATTCAAACATAAGAAGTATCGCAACTGGAGACCTTGATGGAAATGGTAAGGGTGAAATAATAGCCGCTGTTACAGGTGGTGCGGGTGACACACTATCGAGCCATGTCGGTGTATGGGTTTTTGAATGGGATGGCGTTTCAGGAAGTAATAACTATAACCTTGTGGCACAGATTACCGATTTTGCTACATACCAGGATTCCACAGGTGCTATAGTGTACCCTGATAGGTACAGGTGTGAAGATATTGCAGTAGGTGACTTTGATAATGATGGGAAAGACGAGGTTCTATGGGTGAATAATGGTGGGACAGCATTTGATAATGCATACATTTTCTCCATTGACGGCGAATTTTCTACAGGCTTCTATTCAACGGTGGTTGAAACCGTGTTCAAACGCACAGAGCTGGGGTTCCACGGAAGTACAGTCTCTGGCTATGGCCCGGTAGATTTAGACAATGACGGAAATCCTGAGGGTATTATAACAATATGGAATCGCATTGGGGTACAGATATTTGAATCAGATGCACCAGATCATTATGTCTTGAAATATCATGCAGAGGGTCTTGATTCTGAGGACAGATATCCCTATGCCAAATCTGTTGGAGTTTATGATCTCAACGGAGATGGAATTAAAGAATTGGTAATTGGATCTTTGTTGAGAGGAAGAGTGCACATCCTTGAGCCTCTAAACGATGATGTCGATACAATGGCTCAATATATGCCGTATTGGACAGTTGTTGATTCCTCACAGGATTCCTCAGGTAACTGGGTTTATGACACAACAGATGCTTTCAGGATATATGGAATGAAAGCTGGAGACCCTGACCATGGTCCGGGCCATGATAATGGAGACATTGTGTTGAGTGATCTTAACAAGCACATCTACGATATCGAATATAATGGAGGTGACTTTGGAGATACAGCCAGTTACACAGTTTACGACATTTATGATGTTTTCCCATCTGACACGTTCATCTATCAATATCAGGATACATCAGGTGCAACAGTGGAAGATACAGTAGTGAGTAACTTCTATCCTGGTCCGACACTGGCACTTGGGAATGATCTTGATGGTGACGGTGCAAATGAGATCCTCTATGGTACTTATGTCGCTCATCGGCCTCCAGACACATTCAGTATTCAGACCGGGTTCCTCAATGTTCTTGAGTTTAATGGTCTTGGTATAAGTGAGGGATGGAAGATTGTAGGTAAGCCTCAGGTATCTCTCTTCCAGAATAGCCCGAACCCGTTCATCAATCACACCAGCATCAAATTTGCAGTTAAAAGAGCTGGAAATGTGGAGCTCTCAGTCTTTGACCTTGCTGGAAGAAAAGTTAAAACACTCGTGAATAGAAGATTCGATGCTGGTACATACACTGTGAACTGGAACGGCAGAGGCGAGAGCGGAGAGGCACTTCCTGCAGGTGTTTACTTCTATACGATTAAGTACAACGGGACAGTCCAGGCAACCAAGAAACTGGTACTTTCCAGATAAGATAGGGTTTTGACTTTAGTAGGGTGGTGCGGGCCGCTTCGCGGCCCGCACCACCCTCATATTCCAAAAAAGCAGGGGGAACAAGTGATGGTTTTTCTCTTTTTCTATACTATATTAGGATTAATTTTTGGATTCTTTACAAGTCTTATCTCTAAGAAAAAGGGTTACTCTCCGGCGACATGGTTCCTCATAGGTTTTATTTTTGGAATTATTGGACTACTTGTTGCTATAGGATTACCTAAGAGAAAAGAAAAGGAACATGTATTAAATTCCCAGGAAAAACCAAAAAATGAAGCTCAAGATATGGTTTATAGTTTGGACAAACTTAATGATATTCCAATTGACTTGTATAAAAAGTGTCCTGAGTGTGGGGAATTAATTAGAATAGATGCAAAAATTTGTAGATACTGTAATAGAAAGTTTAGTGACGATGAAATTAAAAACAGTCTAAGGAATGCATTGAACAGAGAAGATGTAAAGGCGAATGAAAAACTTTTCCTTCAAGTTGTTAACGCTCTCGCTAAATTGGGAGACGATGAAGCACTTCAGATACTCAAAAAGAAAGAAAAGGAGTTGAAAGATAAGGAAAGATCAAAAATTGTAGAATTAGCCTTTTCAAAATTACAAAAAATGTCCAGTGTAAAAGTAAAAAATTTTGCAATGGAAACAGAGAATGGATGGTTATGTATTTGTGGTACTGAAAATCCAAAAACCGCAAAAAACTGTAAAAAATGCCATGCCTCCAAAGAGTATGTACTTAAATATTACACAAAGGAGGCAATGATAAACCTTGTGTTAAAAGGTCGTTTTGCAACTAAGGGTTAACAATCATTGTTTAGCTTAAAATAGAAGACGGCAGTTTATTCTGGCTCATTGTAAACTTTCTCTTCGGTTGCATCTGCCTCAGGGGCATCCATTTCAACATCCCTTCCCTCAGGTCCTTTCTTCAAGAATTCTTTGTAAAATTCATGCTGGATTACAAGATTCATGATTTCATTGGTGCCGGTCCAGATGGTTATCAGTCTCACATCCCTTAGAAGTTTTTCGATTGGATAGACATTCGTGTATCCGATCCCTCCCATAATTTGCATTGCGTGGTTAACCACTTCCCATGCCATTTCCGTTGAGAATTTCTTGGCCTCGGATACCAACCTTCTTACCTTCCCTGGTGAGATTTTTCCACTATCTATTGCCACTCCAACAGCTCTGTTCAGTGCACGCGCCGCATCGATGAGTGTTAGACTTTCGGCAATTTTAAAACTCACACCCTCGAATCTTCGTATTTTTCTTCCAAAGGCGTATCTTTTATCTGCGTACTTTGCGGCAACCTCAAAAGCCGCTCTTGCCATTCCAACTGCTCCACCTGCAGAGGTCATCCTCTCTGGGATCATCATCTGATGAAAAACAGCTGTTCCGTTTCCGATTCCGGCCTCACCACCAAGCACATTTTCGATCGGGACTTCTACATTTCTGAAAACAATTCTTCCCGTTCCACCACCTCTCGTTCCCATCAGGCCATAGACGTGGTGAACCTCAACGCCGGGCCCCCTTTCAACAAGAAATGCAGTCATGGCAGCTTTTGGATCTTCTATACCTTCTACTTTTCCGTAAATGAGGAATAGGTCTGCGCCTTCAGCACCCACAACAAACCTTTTCTGTCCGTTGATAATAAACTTGTCTCCTACCCTTTTGGCCCTTGTTGTGGCTGCGAAGAAGTCAGAGCCACCACGCGGCTCAGTAAGCCCCTCAGCAACAGTCAACTTTCCAGCGATCATTGGTTTCAGGTATTTCTCTTTTTGTTCCTTAGTTCCAAATACGTGGATAGCTTCGCCGACTATGGAGACAAGAGAATAAAGACACGCAAGAGATGTACCAAGTACACCTACTTCCTCAAGTGCTACCAGTTCAGATGTCCAGCCCATTCCTCTTCCACCCCATTCAGGAGAAAATCTCAATCCAAGAAGTCCTCTTTTCCCTGCCTCTTCGAGAAATTCTCTTGGGTAGATTACTTTTTCCGCATCCATATCGAGGAGTAGCTTCCTCGGTATGGACGAAACAAATTCAACTACCTCTTTTTTCAAAGCTTTTTCTTCTTCTGTAAGCATAGCCTCAGTTGACATTTTAATCCTCCTTAAAATTCGAGAATTTT
>JALSOD010000118.1 GCA_026986655.1 Caldifarciminota bacterium
GGCGGAGAACAGGAGTTTGGGGGTAACTTCATAAGAAATGCCAAGGTTCACATTGAAGGGGAGTGTAATCTTTGCTTTTGTTGTTCCATAACCATTGGCGACAGCGCCAAGAAATAGAAATGAGAGACTGTCGGCAGCCGAGGCTATGGCATCGTTGTAAGGGAAATAAAGGTACAGGTGGGCGTCACCTTCGAGAGTTGCCCTCGTATAAAATCTGCCAGAAAGTCCGATGTGCAATTTGTAAGTTGGTTGATAAATGATACCAGCTGAGCCGGAAAATGCCCAACCCTTTATCTCAATTTTCGAGTCTATCGGGAAAAGTCTGTACTGTATAGGTAGACTCAATGCATGGGTGTCAATTGTAGCTGGGTCAAAGAAAGTGACTTTTCTAATCTTAAATCTTTCAAATGTCGGACCTATGGCAACACCCAGGCTGAATTTCTCAAATTTTCTCGAAAAACCTATAAGCAAGGATGCAGTTTTTACCTCACTTTCCCAATTGTGCTCAGGAAATTTTGGCGGATAGAATGTTGCTGTATCTGATGGGTTGTAATATCCGATTGGGATATGATAAAGGGACCAGCTTGTGCCAAGGCCAAACGGTGAAAACACTGCCAATCCTATCTTCGTGTTCTTCAGATATTTAAATTCCCTTACAAATCCACCGGAGGGAATTGTAAATGTCTCGGATTTTGCATTTACCTGGGTTACAGGTGAATATGGGCCATCGTATCCAATTATTCCTGTATTTGGCTTGACGTAACTCGCAGGAATTACGATTGCATTATGGAATCCAAGAATGTCGGACTGAATGAAGCTCATTCCTGCGGGATTCCAGTAGAGAGCGGACCAATCGTTGGCAACTGCTGTAAAGGCACCACCCATTGATAGTCCGTTTGAACCAACACCTGAGAGGGCAAACCCTCCACCATACACAAAGCCTATCAGGAGAATTGATGAGAACAAAAATGTCTTTCGCATGGAGGTTCCTCCTTAATTTTATTGATTTAAAACCAATTTTTTCAGAAATTCCACCCCTTTTTCTACGCTGGATGTGCCCCGGTTTTCGATTTCCTTTGCCTCTTTTTGGGCGTTTTCAATTATTTTCACTACCTCTTTTTTAAGGCTGATAAGAGCCTCTTTCCTTTTAAGTCCAACCTCTTTTTCTATTTCAACTTTGCCCCTTTCGATCAATTTTTTAGCTTCATCACGGGCCCTCTGCTTGATTGCTTCAGCTTCTTTTCGGGCTTTCTCGATCATCTGCTCGGCTTCATCCTCAATTTTGTCAATACCTTCTAAAAGCAAACTCTTTTCTTCAACACTATGAACGTCATGGTCTGACATTTTTAACTACCTCCTTTTAAATGTTTTTCCATTTTTTCAATTTCATCTGGAAGATTAACGGCGATACCGGTAGTCTGACCGGTTATGTAAATTTTTCCATTCGAATCCTGGAAAAATGAGAATCTTGCTGTTGGATAAAATACTCTTAAGAATAGACCAACAATGAAAATTATAGTACCGATAAATAGATACAAAATTCCATTGTCTCTCTTGTAATAAATACCGGTTGCCTGTCGGTAAGACAGCAGATTAAACGTTATTCCCTCGGCCTCAAGGGGTTTACCCTGCTCAAGGAGCCCGAGTTTTTTCTTTTTCTTCCCCTTGCCTTCTCGGTGGTAGACGTAACACTGTGGGTCAAGGACTCCGTTGACTTTTTCATTTTTGTACTGGTACCACTTCCCGACTTTTAGCATTCCAAGGTAAAATTTTCCCTTCTTGCCGGGAATATCAAACGGTGCCATGGTCTCAACTTCAAATGATGTATCAGTTTCCGGAGTTTTGATACCCAGCTTAACCTTCTGGACAAAATATTCCTGGTAAAAAGTCATCCCTTTGTATCTTAGAGGGCTATTAACCTGAATGACTTTTTCCTTGATTTTTTGACCGTTTTTGTGGTAAAGCACAAGATGGGAGAAGTAATCCTTTACATAAAAATCTTTGTGATGCTTCCAGAAAACCATCCAGAATTTCTTTGATTCAAGGTATAAAGTATCAGCACCTTTAAATTTCACGAGACCAGTTTTGTAAATTTTCATGTTTTTAGATGCTGTTGGAATGGGTTTTTTCTGCCCATTGTAGAGGGCTACCTCACCATCAAATCTTGTGAGACTCGAGAGAACAAGACCAAAGAGCATTACAACCATTCCGAAGTGGTAAATTATCGAAACAATTCTTGGATAGAACCCACGATTGGCAACATAGATTTTTACATCTCCTTCCTTTTCGCCTATTTTGTATCCAATTTGTCTAAAGGCATTTATGACACTCTCTATTTTTATCCCTTCGTAAATCTTTTTTGCACTGATTTTTATTGCATTTGAAGTTCCACGCTTCAGTCTTCCCCACTCAAAAATTAATCCATCAAGCGTGCAGAGAAACAGGTTCAAGAAGAAAAGTAAAGAAGTTACCCGGAATCCGAGTGAATGAAAAACGTCAAACAGGCCAAGTGCACTGAGAATTTTAAATTTAGACTCCCCAAATGCCTCCTTGAATTGTGCTGGCGTTGCATGGACAAGGTGATACTGCGGGAAAATAGTTCCAAGAAGCATAAAGAATATGAGAATGAAAAAAATAACAATTGTTGTTTTGGTTGAGACAAATATCCTGTAAAGCCCCTTTAAAAACTTCATACAACTCTCCTTCTTTCTGGAAATTATGGCTAATTATAAAAACCTTTGATTAGGTATGTCAAACAAGTGAGAAGAGAGTGTGCGAAAAATCATGATTAATTAAATTGCAGATAGCTAAAAGGATTTTGTCATCTCCCTTCAAAGGAGGGGGAATTTTGGATTTCACGCGGAAGACATTCCCTTTGGTCTCTTTTTTTGAGAAGTGGGATTTTTCTTCTATGTCTCCCTATAGCAAGAGAGAGACCCAGGGTGATTTTTTCTTTGAAGGGGCAAACCCTTACATATCTTCATTTTGCAGTTATGATAAACCGAAATTTTTAGTAATTGTATATTAGTTCGATTTTGTTTGTTTAAAATTATCAAAAAATCAAGGCTCTATAAAATGGAGGAGATATGAATGAATTTAACCCATTTGTAAAATTGTTAGGTCCAGAGGTTCAGGAGGCTATAAAATCCAGAGACTGGAAAACACTCAAGGATTTTATTTCAAAGTGGGAACCTGCTGACATTGCGGATTTATTTAGAGAAATTGAACCTGAATTACGGCCCATACTTTTAAGACTATTACCAAAAGACCTTCAAATAGAGGTCTTTTCGGAGCTTGACCCTCAACTTCAGCAGGAAATTCTTGAAAACCTGACGAATGACCTTGTAAAAGACATTTTATCCGAATTAGACCCTGATGACAGAACCGCACTATTTGAAGAATTACCTCCAAAGTTGATGAGGAGATTATTGAACCTCCTTTCTCCTGAGGATCGGAAGGAAACCCTTATGCTTCTCGGTTTCCCTGAAAATAGTGTCGGGAGATTGATGACCCCTGATTACGTTGCAGTAAAGGCTCAATGGACTGTTAAACAGGCAATTAACCACATCAGGGAATGGGGAGAGGATGCAGAGACGATCGATGTGATCTACGTAATAGATGATGATTGGAAGCTTTTAGATGACCTTCCTATCAGAAAATTGATATTAGCCGATGAAAATAATCGTATAGAATCTCTTATGGACTATAAAGTAGTATCAATAGATGCCAATGCTGATCAGGAGGAGGCGATAAAATTAATTCAGAGGTACAATTTGATCGCTTTACCTGTCACAGATTCAGAGGGACATTTGCTCGGTATTGTGACAGTTGACGACATACTTGATGCCATACAGGAGGAACAAACTGAAGATTTCACAAAATTTTCTGCAATTGATGCAAATGAAGTAGGCCTTGATTTTATCACGAACATTAAAGAAGTTCCTCTTGGAAAAATTATAAAAAGTCGTGTAACATGGCTTCTTGCCCTCCTTGTCATGGACCTCGTAACCGGTGGAATAATTCAGAGTTTCGAAAGCATAATCGCAAGATATGTAGTTCTTGTTACATTTTTACCAGTACTTGTTGATACTGCGGGAAATGCGGGATCTCAGTCGGCAACACTTGTAATAAGAGCACTTGCGCTTGGTACTGTGAAATTGCGAGATTGGGGATATTTGTTGCTAAAAGAGCTTGTAGTTGCAGGTGGACTTGGGCTTATCATGGGGTTTGGGATTTCATTTATGGGTATAATTCGCGGTAAATCCCTTGTAATTGCAGAAGTTGTTGTGATCTCAATGATTATAAATGTGATTGTTGGGAGTCTTATCGGTGTGGTTTTGCCGTTTCTGTTCACAAAATTCAAAAAGGACCCGGCCACCGCAAGTACTCCTCTGATTACAACACTTGCTGATATTATTGGGACAGCAATATATCTGAGCATCGCTTTCATGGTACTTGGGGGATAAATTTCATCTGGAGCTCTCTTGTCTATGAGACCTTTTGCGAATTGTTGTAATTTAAATTTTTTAAAGATAACGAGGTTTTGAAAAACTTCCACCCCCGGGGAATTTTACTGAATGTCAATCTTACAAAAATCCTTGTCAATTTTATAGGGTATCTGTTTTATTTCATGAAACTTTGCAATTACGATTTCGATAAGCTCCGGATCAAATTTCCAGCTATTCTCTGGACCAGAAATCATTGCTCTTAATTCCTCAATTACCTCTTCATCTCCTTTGGCCTGTTTATAAGGTCTGTCACGCATCATGGCATCAAGAATATCTGAAATTGCAAGTATTTGCATTTTAATGGTAAATTCTGCTCCCTTCAGTCCATAAGGGTATCCTGATCCATCAAGCCTCTCATGATGATGAACGGCAACGTCAAGGACATCTTTGTAAAAATCAACATACTCTGCAAGCGGTTTAATTATCATTTCTGTAAACTTAGGATGTAACCTCATGATATCCATTTCAGCTTCATTATAACGGCCCAATTTGTTTAAAATTTCATCTGGAATCCCCATTTTTCCGATATCGTGAAGGTATCCGGCCATTTTTATTACGTCAATATCATATTCTCTTAGATCAAATTTTACATTGTTGGTTTTCCTTAGTTCCTCCGCTATAAATTTGGCGATTTCGGCCACTGAAACAGAGTGGTCACAGGTATAATGATCCTTTGCTCCAAGTAATTTTAAAATTGATTTGAACGTGTTTGACTCAATAGACCTTCTTATCTGGTATTCATTACTGAAATTTGCTGCAAAAGCAAGGACGTTTACCAGGATAGTGTAGAAAACAGACTCTTTTTCATCGATGTAGTCATTAAATTCCAAGTGAATCCGGTACCTATCTCCTCCAATCTGAATTTCCTCACATAGCTTGTTCATACTTTTCTTGCACTTTCCGGGACATTTCTCTATCTGTTCCTCGCCTCCGTTCCAGGAGAAAATGAGTTCATCCCCTTTACAAACATGTACAGAAATGTCCTTTTCTCCAATCAGAATTTTCAGGCCGGTAATGATCAATTCTTCTCCGGTTACAATCTGTATATTGTTCTTTAATCTGTCAATCATAAATTCCAGGAAGTCACTCTGCTTGAGTAATTTGTTCATTTCTTCCTGTTGTTCGGACCCTATCCTGACAAATAGGAATACTGTTATAGTAAAAGCTGCAAATCCCAGTAGCCCAAATATCAGAGTATAGTAGAGAATATATTTCTTAACTGTTTTGTAACGTGTAATCCAAGGGATCTCAAATTCAGGATTTTTTACAAATTGGAGTTCAAGAACTGCATTGTCCCATCTGACGTAATGGTCAAGAATTGTTCGCCTTGCCCTTCTCTCTCTTTTATTAATTTCCTCTTTAAGCTTTTCATATTCTCTTAAGGGGACTAAAGATAGCTTATAGGTGTTGCCACTACCAGATGAATTTAAAGATACCTTCTGACCAATTATGCCTGGTACGTCTATAACAAATAAGATTCTACCAATGACTTTCTTATTAATTTTAACTGCCTGACAGATTACTCCCCAGATAGTGCTATCTACTTGCTCTGTCTTTGTATTGGGAAAGTAAACGTAAATAAAATTTTTTGATAGTGATTTATTAATAACGAGATTTGAACGATCAGTAATTCCATATAAATATTTGTAACTTCCCCGCTTTGCAACGGGATAAAGAATTTCACATTTTCCTGTTTTATAGTTCACAAAGATGACTTCTTTGATTGAACCTTTGTACTTGGTTCGTATGATGTTAGATCTCCTGAGTATATACGATCTTAAGTTAATCGCAGACCCAAGATTTGAAAACTGTTTTTTTATGTCATTATCGAGAGAATTTGTATAATTTATAAACCAGCTATTCGCCATTGAAATATCAGATTCTACCTTTTCTTCAAATTGAGTCCTAAAAAATGTCTTCGTCTTCTTCAAAGTTCTGTGGTAATTTACAATTATTAAAACTAACCCTAAAATACCAACGGCGGGTATTGAAGATAGTAAAATTATCCTATTTTTTCTCGATCGACTTAAATGAAATCTTGCAAAATCTATAAATTTTTTAATACTACCCTTAATCTTATTTTTGAATAAGTTTAGCATTTAAGATCACTCCAAAGGGAATCTTCACATTTAGCTGACGAGCCCTTGAAATATTAAAAATGGTTTCTACAGAGTCAGCATTTTCAATCAAAATCTGCTTAACTTTTGTGCCGGTTATATAGGCGATTGCCTTTTTAGCAGCTAATCTCCCCATTTCATAGAAATTCAGGCCTACACCGCCAAAAAGACCAAGCTGGCAGAAAAATTTGTTCAAAGTGATTCCGGGTTTTTTCATATAGCGCCTGTAATACGGTATGAGATCATTCATGCCCAGCCTTTTCCCTACACTATCAATTACCAGAGTTAATGGGTAATAGAATGGTATATTCTTGTCATTCTCAATGATTTTCAATTTATTTAAAAAATCGTCAAAAGTTCCTGCTTCAATGAAATCATATGGTATGTCTTTAAATTGCTGTAACTCCCTCTTTATTTGAGCTTCTACAAGCCTGGAAATACTATCCTTTCCCATAAAAAATATTACAGTGTCTTTATTAACATCTATATTCTTAAATATTTTTAGGGTGTACCTTACCGAAAGTTTAACGTATATTTTCTCTATAACGCCCGTTACATTCTTCAACGGAATAGCCCTTTCCCCAATCCATTTATCGATAAATTTATGTTTGTTGTCATAATCTCGTATATCTCTATTCATCCCGGAGAATACAACCAAATAATCGCATGTATCACATATTAATTTTGGAAGCATATATTCAATGGCAATATCGTCTACCAGAAAGACAATCCTTGGGTGCAGATTCTCAAAAATCGTGTAGAAACTGTCTGCAACTTCTTCTCGGGCTTCCCTCGTCAAGTTAATTTTTCTTGCCCTCATATATTCAATCTGAATGCCGAGACTTTCAGCCTGGATTTCTTTCTCCAACTCGCTTGTTATCCCTTTGATTTGTTCACTTCCACAAGGATCATATTCATTGTATGACGAAATGATTAAGATATTCAGGGAGGTTTTATTGTAATTGGAAATGCCCGCCCCACCTACACATATGAGGATTGATATCAGCCATAACATAGTGAACTAATGTTAAAAATAAGTTTAATCCAAGTCAAGAAAATGTAAGTATTTGTGGGAATTTCGGGACTTCCGGCACAAAGGGCAATATAATACTAAACCATGAAGCTATTTATTTTGCTCATTACACTTGTTTCAAGTAAAAATTCCGATGTTTTGATTTACACGGCTTTAAATCTGGCATACCAGGATGATTTCACTCATTCGGTTCAAGTGTTTGACACTTTAATTTCTCTGGATAAAGCAAACCCTCTCCCCTATGTTTTCAAAGCAGGTATCCTCGATTCTTATATGCTTGATCATTCAACAGTAGAAAGAGAGGATGAATTTTATGATGTAATAAGGCGTGGACTTAAGGTGTGCAAGTATGCTGAAAGAAAAGCCAGAACCAGAGAAGATAGCGCGTGGATTTATTTCTCCTATGCTTCTCTCTTTGGTTACAGAGCTGTTAGAAAGGGAAGAAATAAGAATTATTTAAGTGGGTTACGGGATGCTTACCGGGCTATCTCCTATTATAAAAAAACAATCAAAACCTATCCCAAAATTTATGACGCCTACATCGGGCTCGGTACATTCCATTTTGCATTATCTGAACTCCCGAGGTTTGTGAAGTGGTTCGTTGCCCCTGGTGATTATCGGGAAAAGGCATTAAAGGAGATAAAACTTGCCGCAGATAGTGCTAAGTATTCAAGAGTGATTGCTATGGATGAATATGCGTGGGTCCTCGCCTATGTGAGACCGTCCCATAAAGCCGTAAAAATAGCGGAAAAGGTTGTAAAAATGTTTCCGAAATCAAGATCATTTCTCTGGACTCTTGCTTTTACTTATCGGAGGAGAGGATACTGGTGGAAGGTAGAGAGAACTTTTCTCAAGCTTGTTCCAATGACTTTGAAAGACCAAAGAACTTACCATTACAGTTTGACAATACTTTTCTACAACCTTGCAAGGGCAAAATACTTTACAGGAAAATTGGACGATGCAGCCTGGTACCTTGACCTTGCATACTTTAATCTTTATTTTGTGAAAGAAAAACAACCAGATAGGGAGCAGATGGTCAAAAGCATGGATAAATTAAAGACATGGATTGAGAAGAGAAAATCCTGGAGAAGGAAACATGGAAAAAGACCTTCTAAAAATAGTTGAGGAATACAAAGAAGATTTGCTTGAGATATATGGCAAAAAATTGGTTTCGTGTTACCTTTATGGTAGTGCACTTACTCCATCATACGTTCCCGATGTATCAGATTTGAATTTTCTAATTATACTGAGTGAAGTCAATATTAACGACTTGAAAGCTTACTCAAAGGTTTATAA
>JALSOD010000119.1 GCA_026986655.1 Caldifarciminota bacterium
AGCGGGTTAGTCCCCCTATTATTGCGACACCTGAATATATCAGAAGTTCACTTGATGTATTCCCGCTTGAATTCAGTGAGATGAAGGAGAACCACTTACTTGTTTATGGTGCTGATTTTCTCAGTGGGGTTGAAATACCACTCGAAAATCTAAGGCTACAAATTGAGAGCGAGCTAAAGGGCAAACTGTTGAAGTTCAGGCAGGGTATAATCTTTCTCTCAAATGACTCCACTGAATATAAAAATTTCTTTTTAAGGACAGTAAACTCTTTTTTGCCTATATTTAGAGGAGTTCTAAGACTGTATAACGTTCGTGTTCCATACGAATTTCTGGAGCTGGCAAATAAACTTTCCGACGTTACTGGATTTGATAAAAATATACTATATGAAGTGTGGGAGATTAAAAAAGGTGGATTAATTTCTTACGATGATCTGAACAACTTATGTTTTTACTTTCACGAAGAAGTTGAAAAATTGATCATCAAAATAGACAAATTTAAGGTAAATAAATGAACATTATTCTGTTTCTATTACTGATTGGAAGATTCCCGGCACCGAGGGGCTATGTAAATGATTTTGCTCATATAATTTCTCCTTCCGAAGAAGCAAGGCTTGAGCACCTTTGTCAAATCGCCAGGAACAAATTAGGTGTGGAGATAGCAATCGTTACAATTGAGACCTATGAACCTTATTCCTCTATTGAAGAATATGCCTTCAGACTATTTGAAGCCTGGGGAATCGGGGAAAAGGGTAGAGACAATGGTCTGTTATTTCTCGTTTCTCTGAAGGAAAGGAAAGTACGAATAGAGGTCGGTTATGGACTCGAGGGGATTATAACTGATGGCCGTGCAGGGGAAATTATCAGGAATTACATAGTGCCATTTTTCAAAAGAGGGGAATTTGGCAAAGGGCTTGAAAACGGCGTTAGACGAGCAATGGAGCTCATTGCTGTCGAATACAGCATTGATCTTGGGGATATAGAGAAGGCTCAGCCAGCGTCTCAGGGAGGGAATGATTGGCAGAGCGTAATAATCTGGTTAATTTTTGTAAGTCTGTTTATTTTACCGGTTATTATTGGAAGAAAGAGGCGTAGAGGAGTGATTTTCTGGGGAGGAGGTTTTGGTGGTTGGGGGGGAGGAGGCGGCGGAGGTGGTGGCTTTGGGGGATTTGGTGGAGGCGCATCGGGAGGTGGAGGAGCCTCCGGTGGTTGGTGAAAGTCCCATTCTGATTTCCAAAAACCTATTTTTATAAAGTTTTGTAATATCGTTTTTATGCTTTTATAGTTAACCAGTTAATTCCATATAAGATGTCCCAAATCCCTCTTGGAAAAACGGGTTCACTGGAGATTTTAAAAGTATTTATTCATCCACATTGTGAAAAAAATTTGAAAAATGAACGTTTAAATTTTATGGATATTTCTGTCTCATACCTGATCTTTATGATATTCAATATTATGTTAAATTTTGCAGTTAGGTATAAATCCGTGACGTTGACTTTTTATTAAGTTCCTTTTGCTAAATCAAAAAAAAATGAAAAATTTTTAAGTAAATTAATGTAAGAAAATTGCGTATATTGAATTTTACAGTGAACCCAACCAGAAATTCTCTCAATAAGTACTTATAAATAACTGTAAAACGTCTATCGTGTACGTATATTTCGAATTTTTAGTTGTAATTATCATATATGATAGTTGAAATTTAATAAATATGTCCACTAAAATATGCTCATTATGAAGGGGGTACACAATGAATTTAAGTGGGTTGCCCGGAGATGTTAAAGATAAAGTTGTTCGATGTCTGGACATGTATAATCGTGGTAAAGCGATTCTTTTAGTAGGAGAGACAGGAGTGGGAAAGAGCTTTCTTGCTCGTGAAGTCCACAGAGCTTCTAAATGGAGAAATGGAAATTTTATTCCTGTCGATCTCTCTTCTGTTGAGTCAGAATTGTTTGAGTTAGAACTGTTCGGGTATGAAAACGGGGCATTTACGGGGGCACGTAAAAATGGGAAATCGGGATTGGTTGATCAAGCCCAAGGTGGAACTTTGTTTTTTGATGAAATTGGTAATCTCGATTTGAGATTTCAGAAAAAGTTTTTGGTATTTCTGGATGAGAAGAGATACAGGAGATTAGGGGGAGAAAAGTACATCAAGCTTGAGGCAGGGGTGATATTTGCTACAAACGTTAATTTGGAGAGAGCGATCTCTCAAGGAATGTTTAGGGAGGATCTTTATTTCAGGATAAAAAATTGTACCATAAAAATACCACCTTTGAGGGACAGGATAGAGTATCTCGAGGAAATAATTAAAAATTTAATTCGTAAAGAAAAGTTGCGACCTTTAAAGTTTACGAGAAAAGCTATAGATAAGTTAAAAGAGTACCCGTGGCCCGGGAATATAAGAGAGCTTTTGAGCTACCTAACTTATTGGAGTGTACAGGGAATTGATATTGTTAAATTGGAGAATTTGCCGGAGGAGATAAAGAATCATGGAGATGATTACAATTACAGGATGGCATTGAGGAAATATAAGTGGGAATTTGTTGTTAAGGTATTAAAAATTTCAAACTGGAATATTAACAAAGCTGCAAAAATGATGGGGATATCCCGTCAACATATTTACAGACTGATAAAGGAACTCGGGATAGATATTGGGGAATAAATAAGTAGATGAGTGAATATCGGTGATTTTTAAATTTCCATCCGGGCCGGAGGCTGGGAAAATAATGAAGGAGTGTAAAAATCCATTCCGATTAGGATTAGGCGTTGCATTAGTATAACATGAGTAATCTTTATTCCCAACCATCAAGAGAAAGAGGTGCCTGTATATCGAGTGATGTTTTTTCTCTAATTAAATGGGTGTTTAATTATAGTTATCCGCAAAATTTATAGTAATACTGAGAGGAGATGTATTGTATGGATTTAAGTGGTTAACTATATTTTCCCCTTCTCCACTTGTGTCATGGGATTGAGGAGTGTTTTGTGAGATATTTGGCAAACGAAGCTTTATGAGATCAAAGATACCGTGGATTTATAGTAAATTTGTACTATCTCATAGATTTTCCTGGTTTTTGGAAAGACTTGAGGATACATGGATTTTCGTAAATTTTTGAGAATCCAAAAAGCCTGTCACAAAAATGTGACAAAGATAAGTATAGATGTTAACAAAATATATCCCCAAATAGTACAAAAGTACTGTAACAAAAATGTGACAAAACTAAATACAGTTGTTATCGATACTTACCGTGAATCCACCAAAATCACTGTCACAAAAATGTTACACTTTGCAGACTTTCTCATAGAGGCAAGGGTTTAAAAATGAAGTATTCAAGAGGAATTTTGCTCCACCCCATTTATGGCGGAAAAATTGCATATATGATTATCGATAGCGCGCTATCAAAAAACTTAAAAAGGAGGTGTTAATCATGATAAGAAAAATAATGGCCATAGTTGTTGCAGCGTACATGATAATTGGAGGAATAATTGCTCTCACCCCCAGAAATGTAATTGCCAAGAATAAACCCATCTACATGGCCGGAATAAAGAGTGGAGAT
>JALSOD010000120.1 GCA_026986655.1 Caldifarciminota bacterium
ATTCAAGAATACCGGTGCGAAGGGTCTCGAGGTTGCTCAAAACCTTTATCTGCTCCTCAAGTTTCTCATCCTCTCCCATCTCAGGGGATAGTTCTTCTATCTCTTGAAGCTGGAATTCTAAAAATTCTCTTACTTTCTCAATATTTTCAACTTCTTCCTGCTCCTTTCTCAGCTGTCTCTGCAGATTTATCAATTCTCGGAATTTCTTCGCGAACTCAATTTTGAGTTCATCGATATGGGCAAATTTATCTAAATAAAACAGGTGATTTGCTGTATCAAATAGGCTCTGGTGCTCATGCTGACCATGAATGTCAAGGAGGTATCCGGTCAATGAGCGTAAAAACTGCTGGGTAACAGGAACATAATTAACAAATGCTCTTGATTTTTTTCTGGAGGGGTCAAGTATCCGCCTGATTATGATTTCATCATCTGTTTCGATCCCGGCATCCTCCAGCAGTGATGATGACTGGGTAGTGGATTCAAAAATGCCAACAATTTCTGCCTTATTTTCACCGGAAACGAGCTCCCAATCGACTTTATAGCCAATCAAAAGATTGATAGCACCAACAAGCAAGGATTTGCCTGCTCCGGTTTCACCAGTGATGATATTTAAGCCTCTATCAAACTGGAGATGAACGGATTTTACGAGGATAAAATTCCTTATGGAGAGTTCCAGAAGGGCCATTATCCCCAGCCAAGCTTCTTTCTCAAAACTTCAAAAAATCCCGGTGTATCGTCCAGTCTCACAAGTTTTACACGGTTATGGCACTCGGTGATCTCAATGGACTCACCATCCTCAAGTAAAGCCTCGTGCTGACCATCTGCCGAAAGCAGGATTTTTTCTACCCCTTTTGATGATGTCGTAATCTTCAGATAGATATTTGATGGCAGGATCACGGGTCTGACAGAGAGTGTATGGGCACAGATAGGGGTGATAATTATGGCTTTCATTCCGGGGTACACGATTGGCCCACCTGCAGCAAGATTGTATGCAGTTGAGCCTGTTGGTGTCGCGACAATCACGCCATCTGCCCGGTATTTGTTCAGCAATTCACCGCCTGTCTCCACCTCGATGTCAATCATCCTTGATGAGCCAGTTACCCGGATGGAAATATCGTTTAAAGCAATGAACTCCTCCGCCCTTTCCGGTCTATAGGCGCGGAGAACCATCCTCTCCTCTATCTTGAAATCATTGTCGAGGATCCTTTTTACAAGTTTTTTCACCTCGTCAACTCTAAAAACGGTCAAAAAGCCAAGTGCACCGATGTTCACACCTGCAACGGGGAGCCCATGGGAATATCTTGCAGTTCTCAAAAGGGTCCCATCACCCCCAAATGAGAGCAGAACATCTGCATACATAGGGAGTTCTTCAATGCTAACCTTTCTATCCCCGTCATCAAGAAAGGGGGAAAGCTCTTCATCAAAAACAAGGCTTTCCCCCGGCACAATCTCTTTTATTTCCTTTAAAATGCTCCCAATCTCTTTCTTCTTTGGATTTCCCGTAACTCCAATTTTCACTTTTTCTTTCTTCTTTTAGCCATGTAGCTTTCCCACTCCACAACAAGTGAGGCCACTACATAGATTGAGGAATATGTTCCTACGACAATTCCAATGGTTATTGCGAGTGCAAAGTTGAAGATAACCGGTCCCCCAAAGATAAGAATTGCAATCAACACAAGCAGAGTGGTGAATGAAGTGATGATTGTTCTTGAAATAGTATCATTAATACTACGGTTAAAGGTTTCGATCAGCTTGTCGATACGGGGTTTAATTTTTCCGTACTTTCTCATATTTTCACGAATTCTGTCGGATACGACGATAGAGTCATTGATGGAGTAACCCACAATTGTAAGAAGTGCAGCAATTATAGAAATTGTTATCTCCTTGTTCAGCAGGGAGAAAATTCCGATTGTGATGAAGACGTCATGAAATAGAGCAAGCACCGATCCCACACCAAACTTCAGGTCAAATCGAATCCAGATGTAAATCAACATAAGGAGGAGACCTATCAGAATAGCTTCAAGTGCCTTCCTCTGTAACTCTTTTCCTACACGTGGTCCAACCCTTTCAGTTCGCTCAAGTATAACCTTTGTACCCAATTTTTTGCTCAGGAATTTAACAAGGTCACCGGGGTCTTCCTGGACTGTGGTTTTGTATTTCACCAGGAATGTACTCTTATCTCCAAAATTCTGAATCTCGGCGCCTGGAATTCCCGCCTCTTTGACGTATTTTCTGATCTGTGAAATATCAACCACTTTTCCTTCGACCTTGATCTGGACAAGAGTGCCACCGGTGAAATCAATTCCATATTTAAGTCCGCCGTGAGCAATGATCGAAATGATCCCAAGCAAAATTAAGGTTCCAGAAATAATGAATGCCTTTCTTCTGAAGCCGATGAAATCGTAATTTGGATTTTTGAAAACCTCCATTTTTTCCTCCTCAGATTTTGATTGACTTAACTTTCTTAACGGTTAAGAGATAATCGAAAATGATCTTTGTCACGAAAATGGCTGTGAAGAAACTCACGATGATACCGATTGAGAGGGTTACACCGAATCCTCTGATCGGACCCGTGCCGAACTTGTAGAGCACCAGCGCTGCAATCAAAGTCGTCACATTGGCGTCAAACACCGTCACTGTAGCTCTTGAGTATCCTGCGTTAACAGCCATCTTGGGAGTTTTTCCAGCCCTCAATTCCTCTCTGATTCTCTCGAATATCAGAACATTAGCATCAACTGCCATACCAACAGTGAGAATGATTCCCGCAAGTCCTGGCAGAGTTAGCGTTGCATGGAATCCGACAAGAAGTGCGAAAATGAAGATCAGGTTCAGTATAAGAGCTATATCTGCGATGATTCCGGAGAGATTATAGTAAATGAACATAAAAACAACGACAAGCACAAATCCAATGATCAGCGCTCGGATTCCACTTCTGATTGAATCATGACCGAGAAGTGGACCAACTGATCTCTCTTCGATAATCTTTACAGGTGCAGGGAGTGCACCGGCACGAAGGATAACAGCCAGTTCTTTTGCCTCTTCAATGGATCCTATTCCTGTGATCTGAGCATTTCCTGAGGGGATTCTCTCTCTAATCACAGGAGCTGATTGAACTACACCATCGAGCACAATGGCAAGCCTTCTACCAACATTCCTTCCCGTAATTTCTGAGAATCTTGCAGCACCTTTTCTGTTAAATTGGAGTAAAACAATTGGCTGATTTGCTATGTTTGGATCAGAAGCGGAGCCAATGGTGTGCCTTGCATTCTTTAAATAGGCTCCGGTCAATTCGGGCTTGGACTCTACAAGGTAGAGAGACCTGAATTTCTGACCATTGGCCTCAAACCATTTACCCCACATAAATGTATATCCCTTGGGGATAGCCTCTTTGACACGTGGATCCTTTAGCAATTCCTCAACCTTTTTCACGTTGTCTTCCGGGACCACAATATTTCCACGGTAGGAATTCAGCAGTGAAGTAAATGGCCTTGAGAGTGTGTCGGTAGTGTCGGAAGCCGCCAATTTCCTGTCGATTCTTTGCAGAGTTTCCATAATCAGATTGTCAGGGGCAACAAGTCTGAACTCGAGTAGAGCTGTTTTACCAATGAGAGCTCGTGCACGCTCACGATCCAGAACACCAGGGAGCTGGATCAGGATTCTATCTTCACCTACCTTCTGAATGGAGGGCTCAAAAACACCCCACTGGTCAACACGGTTTCGGATAACCTCTATGGCACGGTCAACAGCACCCTTTGCTTCCTCAGGCGATAATTGGGACTTATCAACTTCAAGCAAAAGGTACATACCACCCTGGAGGTCCAATCCCAGGTTGAGCGACCTCTTCTGCAGACTTGCCAGCTTGGATCTCGGCAGCTTGGCTCTCTCCTGGGGAGACATAGAGTAATACCTGATGGTTGGCCATAGACTCCAGAGTGCAACGATTAACAAGACTACGACTATTGCTACTCTCCATCTCAAATTTTTCAAAGTTACGCCTCCTTCTATTGAGAATTTCGGGTTTCCAATTATACTTTACTTTTTTAAACACAGTCAAGGAAAGCAGAATAATTACGACATGTTACTTTATACCTATCTTATCGTTCCTTTTTCGATAGACGAGTATGGATTTTCCCTTATCTCTCTGCAAGGAGATAGAATCTTACCTGGGGCGATGTTTAAATCTGTTAAATGGCCCCATCCACCACCCCCGTAGGGAGGGAGCCCACCTGAGATAAGTTACTTTTCCACAGCTAATTTTAGCAATTCAGCCATGTATGCTCTGGAAAATACATCGAGTCCAAGCACGATTATGGTCGGAACAGAAGCTCCAAACATAAATCCCTTGGCTATAATTCCGACGTAGGAGTGGATGATGTTTAGTTGGAACAACATGGATATAATAAATGTCAGAAAAAATGCAAGATAGTAAGCATATCTGTAAGGCTCAAGATAGTTTCTCCAGAGAATCAAAATGGATATTAGGCTCAGATCTTTCACTCTTTCCATGGGTTCCCTCGAGTGTAAAATCAGTCTGTATCTATCAACATCTTCCCCTTTAGCAATCAAATGGGCTGTATCTGTTATACCAGCAAATCCGAATATCAACCTATTCGCGAATAACCAAAAACCGGTGAGTCCAAGGAAGAAGGAAGCTGCAACTGGGTTCTCTATTATGGTTGCGGCAAAGAATAGTGTTCCAAGGACAAGGAATGCTACAAATATTATGAAAAATACCCACCATAAAGTCTTCTCTCCCCTCATTATTTCTTACCTCCAGAAGACTTTTGAGTCTTACTCTGCCTGGCAGCAGATTTTGCCTGTCCCATCGTGAATGGATGAACCACTGTGTATAAATCACCTGAAAGAGGATGGGTATAAGTAAAAGTGGCGAGTACTACATCACCAAAGTGCAGTGCTTCTGTCCCTGCCTTAAGCTTCAACTCCACCTTTGTAATTACACCGGGTAACAACTTGACGTTGACGGGAATATTAGAAACAATGTAACTTTTTTCTTTAGTCTCTTTACCTGGTTGAAATACAAAAGATTCCTGAATAATAGTTAGTGATGTACCCCCAGGATTAAGCATTGAATATTCTATTGTGTGGTTAGACTCATTGTATTTTGCATCCACTACTATCGGTGAAGCTGGTATTGATGCGAGCACCTTAGATACACTTGTACTTGTGAAGAACCCACCTATCACCCAACCAAGTACTAATGCCAATATGGTCATTACGATAAGAATTGAAGCTGGTCTTTTCATCTTTCAACCTCCTTATTAATTTCATTGGAATCAACCCCCTCCTTTAGAATCAATTTGATAGCCTCCTCTTTAGTAACTTCTACCATGATGTTCCCCATCCTGTAGTAGATTTTCCTACCATCAGGCAATTTCTTCAGAAAATCCACAAGGGCTTCACTTTTTGGTTTCACCCTCACCTTTTGCTTCCGCCTGGCCATGCTCTCTAATCCTTTGTGTAAGTTCCTCTACCTTTGCATAGAGTTCAACCATTGCTTTTTCAAGTGCTTGCCTTAAGAGGAGCAAAGCTGCAATCTCTTTCTCAATTTGTTTTACCGCTTCGTCGAAATCCAGTTCAACGGAAATGCTGCTTCCAATGCTAACAACAACTTTTGTAATGTCTTCAAGCTTTGCATTTACCTGAGCTATTCTCCCAACTGGCAGGAGAACTTCTTTACCTTTTCCAAGGTCTTTTAAGCTCTGAAGGGTTGTTATTGTAGCCCTGTACTCGGAAATCAACGCGTCAATGTTTGAGATATTCACGCGCAAGGTCTCTATTTGGGTGATATAACTTCTTAGCTCTCTATTGAGTTCTGCCATTTTCTTATCATCTTTTTTGAGTGTTTTTTTCTCTGCCATGTTTTACACCTCCTTTCTTAGTTCTGCCCATCCTGGAGTTACTCCCTCCCGAGGCAATAGAAAAACCCTGGATGGCCTTATATCAACCTTATAATCTCTTAAAAACCTATCTCTGACTTCTTTAATTTTCCAGAAAAACAGGAGATTACCACTATACTTGACTTCGGCCCACAAACCAAGCCTCAAAGGAACGTACCATTTCTTAATTTCATTTGACATGGGAACGTAAAAAGATTCATTCAATGGATGACCTTTCAGGAATTCTTTCTCCATGCGGAGAAGGGCGTTTGCGAAGGATTGAGCTGCTGGTTTTATTCTATCCACCAACTCTTCACTCATCGAAACATCGATTGTTCCCTCGAAAACTTCAACCCTGAAATAGTCCACCTCCTCCCATTTCTTGAGGTCAAAAATTTCAACAATGGTCTCGTACAGTTTACCATACCGTAGCCTGATAATTTCTGGAATACGAAAAACATCGTCAAATTTAAATTTTTCAAAAATTATTTTCTTTACATGTTTCTTAACTTCCTCTGGGTGAAGACCTTCTTTGAGAAGGTACTTCTTTACTTTTGACCCTATCTCACGATCCCTTTTAACGTAATAGTAAATCAGCGATGAGATAATTGATTCAGTGACAACATAACCTGGAAGATAAGGCTCTCCATTATCGTTTCTCGGGAATCCTTTTCTTGAAATTATGAGTGGTGTATGTGCAAGAATCTTCATTTTTACTTGAATGCGGCAAGGATTTTATCAGCTTTTTCAGCAATATCGATCTCAAAAAGAGCTATAGTGGGCAGGAGCCATGAAACTCTAAATCTTGCATCTCCATCCTTGTTTTCACCAAAATATGCAAGTGCAACACGACCAAAGCCAGCCTCACGCTCAATCTTTTTTGCCTCTCTTAGAAATCTTCTTGGTACATTGGGGAGTTTTTCAAATGGGTAAGGCTTACCTTCCTGTCCTCGCTGTTTCACAAGTTCAGTTGTAGTTCCCACATTCTTTAGGGCTTCAATCAGATGATGCAACCGGTGCTTTTTAAAAAAAGCGAGTAGCAAGGATGCAGCTGGTAACCTTAGAATCTCTATATTATCATTACCTTCCCTCAGTTGTCCAACGAGATATGCCCTTCCATCCTCCATTTTTATGTGTGCAAAAAGTTCCTTGTTTCTCGGCATCTCATAGAGAATCTCGTCTACTTCGTACTTCACACCACTTTCTTCATAGACATCGCCGGCATGATGCTTACCAAGTTCTGCAACGAAGTAAGTTTCTTTCCCACCTCTCTTCCCAAGTATCAAATCCAGACCCCATCGTTTAAGAGATTTAAATTTGAACCTCCTCTCCTTTTCTGGCTGGCCCAATGTTTCAAACACCAATGTATTCAGAGCCTGAATCTCCCTTAATTCCATTACTTTCATCTCTTACCTCCACATACCATAGTTATAAAATATAAATACTTGATTTCAATAAATCTGTCAAGTATTACTACAAAAAATATGAAAAGCTTATTTTAATAAAATATTAAAAGGCAACATTCTTCTCATAAACATTCATCTTAAAAAGCCATTTATCTTTTCTTTTCTCATAAAGTTAACAAGTGTTAAATTTATATCTGGATGATACATTTGACAGTAAATAATGGCATGTTTTAGTATATTCTCATGATTCAACGTCTTCTTGTGGCAAACCGAGGGGAGATCTCCATAAGAATTGGCAGGACGGCGAGGGATATGGGGATTGAATATATCGCCATCTATTCAGACGCAGACCGAAACGCTTTACACGTTATTTTATCTGACAGGGCATACCGTGTAGGACCTCCAGAGAGTGAAAAGAGCTATCTAAACATGGAGAAGATCATCGAGATTGCCAAAAGCGCTGGTGCCGATGCCATCCACCCGGGATATGGATTTCTGTCCGAAAATGCCGAATTTGCCCAAAAAGTGATCGATGCCGGCTTAATTTTTATAGGTCCTCCACCAGAGGCCATGAAGCTTATGGGTGACAAACTTCAGGCCAGGAAACTGGCCCAGAAGGTTGGGGTGCCCACGGTTCCTGGCTCAAAAGAAGGTATCTCGTCCATAGAAGAAGGTATTGAGCTTGCCCGCAAGATTGGATTTCCTGTCCTTCTTAAAGCGGCAATGGGCGGTGGAGGAAAGGGTATGAGAGTTGTGAGAAGCGAGGAAGAATTCTCTTCGGCTTTTAAACTTGCCCAGGCAGAGGCTCTTGGTGCCTTCGGTGATTCCACAATTTATATCGAAAAATTCATAGAAAACCCCCGCCACGTGGAAATGCAAATTATCGCTGACAAGTACGGGAATGTAGTCTACCTGGGTGAAAGAGAGTGCTCCATTCAGAGAAGACACCAGAAGATTATCGAAGAATCACCTTCACCAATCATGACACCAGAGAAGAGAGAGGAGATGGGCGAGGCAGCTGTTGAGCTCATCAAAGCAGCTGGCTACTACAATGCCGGAACTGTCGAGTTCCTTGTGGATAACGACCTGAACTTCTATTTTCTTGAGGTGAATGCCCGCCTACAGGTTGAACACCCGGTAACTGAGATGAGACTGGGTATGGACCTTGTCAAAGAACAGCTCAAGGTCGCTATGGGTGAAAAACTTAGTTACTCTCAGAAAGACATCGAGCCTAAGGGATGGGCTATTGAGGCACGAATTTATGCCGAAGATCCTGCGAACAACTTCTTCCCGTCACCTGGCCTGATCAAATTTCTGAGAGAGCCTCAGGGGCCATACATCCGTGTGGATTCGGGGGTTTACCAGGGCTACGAGGTTCCCATTTACTACGATCCCATGCTGTCAAAACTCATTGCATGGGGAGAGAATCGCGAAGAAGCCTTGAACCGTCTCGAAAGAGCATTAAACGAGTACATCGTTTTTGGAATTAAGACAGCAATAGACTTTCACAGGAAGATTATTAACGACGAGAGATTCCGCCGAGGTGAAATTCACACCGGGTTCTTGAACGAATTCCACTACACGAGCATCGAGAGGAAAAAAGAGGCAGCTATCGCTGGAGTGTTAGTCCACTCTTCAAAATCCTCTCTATCGTTACAAAAACCCCCGAAAGAGGAATGCAGACCTGACAGTAAATGGAAGATAATCGGAAGAGAGCTTGCTCTTAAGGGAGGTTTCGATGAAATACTGGGTTGATTTTGAATCTGAGGGATTTGAGGTAACCGTCATCAATGAAAATGGAACAGAGAGAATCATCATAAACGGAGATCAATACGAGGCTGAATTGCTCCCTCTCGATAATAAGGGAACCTATATAGCATTTTTAAACAACAGTCCTTTGATTTTTCATGTAGAATCAAAGGGAAATGGTGAAATTGAGGTGAAGTTACCGGACGTTACCCATAGGATGAGCATTGTGAAATCGGTTGGACGCTCCGGAGCGCGGAGTCGGGCACAGATGAGTGGGCCTATGAAGATAAAGTCACCGATGTCCGGGCTCATAGTCAATGTGATGGTTGAAACAGGTCAGAAGGTGGAGAAGGGAACTCCACTCCTCGTTTTAGAGGCCATGAAAATGAGGAACGAGATAAAGGCGCCTCGCGATGGCGTGGTGAAAGAAATTAAGGTTCAGAAGGGTCAGACGGTGGATTCAGGAGCAGTGGTCCTGACCATTGAGTAGCTGAGGGCAAAGCATGAGCCTGGGTATTCTCTCGTACCTGAGTATCAATTTATAGGGTAAATTTTATGATTAATTTAAACAGTTTTACTTACTTATTATGACCAGTCAGTCAGTAAAAAAACACCGTGGAGGTGATTTATGCTCAGCTTAATTGAAAAAATCATACTAACCATTGTAATCATAGTTGCCGTATATCTGTCCTTCAAGGCATTCTACATCCGGTATCATCTTGTAAAAAAGGGACAGCCTGACAAACGGACTGACAACTGGCCCAGGAGATTGGGATATGCAATAGTCCATATCTTCTGCCAGCGATGCACATTGAGAGACAGGCCATGGACTGGCCTGTTACACACATTTGTCTTCTGGGGCTTTGTCTTCTTTGCCCTTGTAACCATCAACCACGTACTCTCCGGATACTCTGAACATCTCTACATTTTCAGGGGAGGTTTCGGGCGCGTTTACACAAACATCGTCGATATCATAGCCCTTCTTGTACTTATCGGCATACTCGGTCTGGCTTTCAGAAGGTACGTTCTTAAACCACCTTCACTCCTTCATCCCCCTGAAGACAGAGGAGTTATTGTCCATCCAAGAGGAAAAGAGCGTCCACAGCTCGAATCAACGATTGTTATACTCCTCATTGCAGGTCTCATGGTCTCCTATCTTCTTATGGAGGGATTTGGCATTAGCCTCGGTCTGGAGGAGCAGAAGCCCTTCTTTGGTAAATTTCTTGCATCTTTTCTTCCTCCATCAACCTTTGGCTTTCATTTCTTCTGGTGGATGCACATACTCCTGATTCTCAGCTTCATGGTATTCATTCCCAATTCCAAACACATGCACCTTGTCACTGGTCCCTTCAACGCCTTTTTCAAGTATGACAAACCCTCAGGAAAACTCACCACAATTGATCTTGAAAATGCTGAATTCTTCGGCACATCAAAGCTTGAGCAACTCTCATGGAAAAGGCTCTACGATTCGTTTACCTGTATAGAATGTGGAAGGTGTCAGGATGTGTGTCCCGCCTACGCTTCCGGCAAGCCACTTTCTCCAAAATGGATCATCCTCAACATCCAGTTTAATCTCCTCGATGAAAAGGACAACTTACTGGAAAAAGGAGAATCCGAGCGAAAATTGGTTGGAACTGTGGTTTCTGAAGACGGTCTCTGGTCATGCACCACCTGTGGAGCATGTTTCCATCACTGCCCGATGAGCAACGAGCACATGTTCGACATCATCGATATGAGGAGGTACATGGTACTTGAGGAAAGCAAGTTCCCTGCAGAGATCACCACTGCATTCAAGAATTTCGAGGTAGCCTCAAATCCGTGGGGAATCGACAATGGAACACGGGGAGATTGGGCCAAAGGCCTGGATGTTCCTCTCATGGCAGAGAAGGGAAGCGCAGAATACCTGCTCTTTGTAGGCTGTATGGCATCCTTTGATGAAACAACAAAGAAAACAGCCATCGCACTGGCCAAAATCCTGAATAAGGCAGGCGTTGACTATGCAATTCTTGGACCTGAAGAGATGTGCTGCGGAGATTCTGCAAGAAGACTCGGAAATGAGTACCTTTACCAGATGTTAGCTGAACAAAACATCGAAACTTTTAACAAATACGGAGTTAAGAAAATAATCACAATATGTCCCCATGGCTACAACACAATAAAGAATGAATATCCGGATTTCGGTGGAAATTACGAGGTTTATCACTATACAGAGATCATTAAAAAACTGCTTGCCGAAGGGAAAATAAAATTGAGGAAGGAGTTGAGAGGAAAAATCACGTTCCATGATCCATGCTATCTTGGCAGACACAATGGGGTGTACGATGCTCCGAGAAAGGTTCTTACCTCAATCAGGGGGCTTGAGCTGGTTGAAATGAAGAATAATCGTGAAAATTCCTTCTGCTGTGGTGCCGGTGGAGGAAGTATGTGGTTTGAGGTAAATATCGGGGAGAGATTAAATCTTATGAGGATGGATCAGGCCCTTGAGACCGGAGCCAAAGAGGTTGCTGTTGCATGTCCATTCTGTTATGCCATGTTTGACGATGCTGCAAAGGTGAAGGGTGTGGAGGAGGAAGTAAAGATAAAGGATATTGCCCAGCTCGTAGCAGAGGCAATGGAAGATTAAAATTTTGATTTGAATAGAATTGGGGCGGACGCGAAGCGTCCGCCCCATAATAATAGTCAACCGCAAAAATTGATATATACATTAAACACCGAAAAGGTTGGATATGTGTCAGAGTTATTCCAGAATATTTAAATATCTTCTTTCTTTAGAAGGGGATGTAAACCGCTTAAAAAAACAATTCCGCTCTTTTCCCCTTTACCAAGGGAGCTTTTGGAATCTCACTGTATCCCCCTTTTGCAAAAGGGGGATTTTTGGACATCTTATATGGAGTTAACCAGTTAACTATAAATTAATTTCATCCTATCTGGATTCTTCCTCAAGTTCGTTTTTAAAATAGGTGTAGAGTGCGTCGTAGAGAGGGAATTCCTTCTCGAGTGTTTCATAGTCATCTCTGGAGATCATCCGGTACCCCCGCGCAAGGATTTTCAGAGCTAAAGCCAGAGGGGAAGGATTCTCCACATGGGTGTCCGCCTCCCGTACAATTTGCTGAATCTTTTTTAATGCAGGATCATCTAACTTGTACTTCTCCATAAAGGCGTCAAAGGAGCATTTGTCACCATGATGACCAAGCTCAACCCCCTTAAAATCAAAGGGAATACCATCGGTTATTGTCGAGGGATCGGTATCTCTCGGAACAAACTCAAAAACTGCATCAGGGTCAATGAATCTTTTGATAAGCCAGGGACAGGCTACCCTGTCCACGTGTACATGCTCTCTTGTTACCCATTTCATTTTCTAAACACCTCCTTTTCAAAAATCTAAAGCACCATATTACAAATTGCAA
>JALSOD010000121.1 GCA_026986655.1 Caldifarciminota bacterium
ACGAAAATGTTATTCTGCCTTTAATAGGCTGAGAAATTGCAGGACCGATCAGCGCAATAGCCAGGATCAAAGCTCTTCTCATTTTGAACCTCCTTTTTGTCAGGATTATAAACCAAACACCGAAAATCGCCTACCGATAAGGAAATTAATTTCGTCTTACTGCAGAGTCAGATCAAGTCATGAGGAAAGGAAAAGCCGGGAAAAACCTCATCGGCGGAGTAGGGTAGTGGGTAAAATCTCCGATGGAGGGGGATTCCCCCTTTTCCAAAAGGAGAAACAGGGGGATTTGTTCAGCGAGAGGCGCCTTATTAATTCCCCTCTAATGCTGGGAAGTTTTTTAACACCTGTGTAATCGGTGAGAGTGTTTGTAAAATCCCCCTTGGTGAAGGGGGAAACAGGGGGATTGTATTTTTAGCCGTATGGATCCCCTTTTGTCCTCCCTCTTGCAAAGGGAGATCAGAGTTTCTAAAGTTCCCCTTTGAAAAAGGGATTTTTAAAGCCCCCTCTGGCAAAAGGGGGATTATTCGAACACCCTAAGACAATATTTGAACCAGTTCTTAAGCTGAATCACCCTTGCATTACCAATGGGTGTCTCTTTAACATTAACGGAAAATGTCTCATTGGAGGAATGTCATGTATAAGGTTAAAAGAGCTGAGAATTTGAATGAGGCTTTCAAAAACTTCAGAGCAGATCCACTGCTTACCGAGGAAGAGTTCAGGGTTTTTTATGTTAAAAGAGAGCTAATGGCAATGAAGATGCTTTCCGCTGACCTCAAAAATTCGGAATCCCGGGACAAGTTTCTAATGGTGGGATACAGGGGAAGCGGAAAATCGACTGAATTGAGAAGATTGTACCTGGAGATGGAAAAAGAGGGAGATTTTCAACCTGTTCTCCTCGATATAGAAAGAGACCTGAAGTTTGCCGTAAATGACCTGGAAATAGCCGAATTACTCGCCTATGTATCTCTGAAGCTAGCAGAAGTTAGCGAAGAAAAAGGTGTTAAAGTCGATGAACATATTAAAGAAGAGCTTGAAGATTTCGTTTTAAACCCAATTCAGGATGTAGCCAAAGAGAAGACAAAGAGCTTTTCCTTCGGGATAAAACTGATAAGTGTGGAGGCAAGCGTGCGAAATGTGTTGAGAAAACAGTTTGTAGAAAGATCAATTGCACTTGTGTCACTTATAGATAAACTCGTAGAAGACATCGAAAGGGGTATGAATAAACCTCTTGTGCTGTTTCTTGATGGAACGGACAAGATGGCCATAGAGAAGGCTGAAAACCTGTTCACGAGTCAAATCCAATATCTTGTAATGCCGGTTGTCCGACTGGTGCTACTATGCCCTGTGGCCATAATAAGACATAAGGTTCTGGGGCCAACGGTCTCGGCTAACTTCACAAATAAATACGAGATAGCACAATTCGCTGTATGGAAAAAGTCGGTCAACTTCATAAAACAAGACTACACAGAGGTCGTGAACGAAATCCTGAATACACTGGAATTCCAAAAGATTGATGATGTTCTGGGATCCGAAAACAATTTCAACGAGGCAGGATTTGGTAAGTTTCTGGAATACAAAGGATTCCGTTTCTACTACGAGGTTGCAAAGAAGCGTATGGACTTAAACCTTATAGAGCCACAGGCTCTGACCAAATTGATTATCGGTACGGGCAAACTCTCTGAGTTCATTGCGGCAACGAGGAACGCCATTTCAATAGCAAGAGCAGAAAGCGATAGCAAAGTGAAGCTTGCCCATGTAGAATCTGCTCTGGTGGAACAAAGAACCCTTTACGAGGACTCTTTGTCCATTGACGATATGAAGCTCATTCTCGATGTGCACCAGAAGAAGGACACCTTTCACAAAGATGAGGAGTTCTCCAGGAGTAGAAACCTTCTTTACTTGAATCATATTATTCGGGTTCATGCTGGAAACAACGATTTTTGGGACGAAGCTGACCCACTTTTCTTTCCCTTGATGAAAAAATGGAAAAAACAGACCAAAAGTTGATTTCCTCCAGTGTTTATGCCAGTCTGAACCGTCTCCTACAGGCCATCCTGGATTCTGCGGGCAGAGGTGAGATAATTGTGGCAAAATGCGATTCAGGTAGGACGCTTGAGCTCATTTCCGTGCTGCTCAATGGATTAGATATAACCCCCCACATCTATAAACCAGAAAAGTGGGAAGACATAAGGAAAGTATGGATTGATTTTAAAGACAACCCGGACTGGGGAGTAGCTATATGGAAAATGGACATGAATACCCCACAATCAGTTTTCAAGGCGATAAACTACAACAGAGACCTTTTTCTCGATGCGAAATGGCCGAGTGTTTTCTGGGTGAGCTCTCAAGCAATGAAGAGATTAATCACGGAAGCACCCGATTTCTGGAGATACAGGGCCGCTTACATACCTTTTCCACCAGTTCCCGAGCCTACAAGACATCCTTCCCTTTACACCGCATCCGTGCTCAGGGAAACAATCGAAGATGTTGATGAAATAAAAAAATATATCTCGTTCCTTAAAAAACTGGTGGAAAGGGTAAAGGAACCGGTTCGTCGGGCAAGATTTCTTGCCGAACTGGGAGGACAGGAACTCGAGCTGTTCATACTGACAGGTGATGCAAATTATCTCGAATCCGGTATTCAGCACTTAGAAGAAGCGCTGAAAAATAAAAAGTTTCAGGAAACTAAAGACCTATTCACTGCTCAAGCACTAAATGACCTCGGTTACTCTTATTACCTGAAGGGTGATTATGACAGGGCTATTGAGTTCTTCAATGAGGCACTTAAAATTAAACTTAAGGTTCTGGGCAAGGAATATCCAGATATAGCAGGAGCTTACAACAATATGGGGGTTGCCTATGCTGATAAGGGCGATTATGACAGGGCTATTGAATTCTTCAACAGGGCACTTGAAATCTATCAGAAGGTTCTGGGCGAGAAGCATCCCAATATCGCTGTGACTTACAACAATCTGGGGCTTGTCTACTGGAATAAGGGTGATTATGACAGGGCCATTAAATTCTACGAAAAGGCGCTTGAAATCTACCGCAAGGTTATGGGCGAGGAACATCCCTATACCGCTGAGACTTACGACAATCTGGGGGCTGTCTATGGAATGAAGGGCGATTATAACAGGGCTATTGAGTTCTTCCACAGGGCACTGACTGTGTTTGAGCGCAGAC
>JALSOD010000122.1 GCA_026986655.1 Caldifarciminota bacterium
TTTATAAAATAGTTGCAGTTTTAACGCCCATACTAATATTCATTAATTGGCTTCTTGGACTTTACAATATCACATGGAGATTCGTCAGTGTCGTAGATGTACTTAAAAATATAGCTGGTGTTGTTATCTCTTATATTATTTTTTACCTCATTTCCGGTTTTACGCTCAATATCCCACCAGCCATCCATGTAAACATTTTTATTTTTACACTCGCATTCTCAGGTGGGGTTCGTGGTGCCAAAAGGCTTTATCTATATATTCTCTCTGAGATACTTGCAAGAAATGTTTCCAGGCGTCGGGCTTTGATAATTGGAGCAGGAAACGCAGGAGAGCAGATTGTAAGGGATATGAGACGCTTGAAAGACGCCAGGTTGAAGCCCGTTGGTATCATTGATGACGATGAAAATAAAATCGGGACCATGATACACGGTGTTAAGGTGTTAGGAGATAGAAGCAGTATCCCATACTGGGTAAAAAAGCTTGATGTGGACGAAATTGTAATCGCAATTCCATCAGCACCTGCAAAGGAAATCAGAAAAATAGTTAACATTGCGAAGAGCACCGGGATACATGACATAAAAGTTTTACCGGGAACAAACGAGCTTGTAAGTGGCAATGTCACTCTGCAGGATATAAGGGAAGTCAGTTTGTATGACCTTTTAGGGCGTGATCCTGTGGAAATAAACGAGGAAAATATTAGAGCATATCTAAAAGGTAAAAGGATTTTGATCACAGGTGCTGGCGGGTCCATAGGCTCAGAAATTTCAAGACAGGTTTTACGGTTCAAGCCTGCAGAGTTGATTTTGCTTGAGATAGACGAGACAGAATTATTCAATCTTGAGAATTACTTAAGCAGGTTAGAATCTGAAGTTGTAATAAATCCTGTTGTAGCTGACATAAAAGACTTTGAAAAGATGGAAAAGGTTTTTACCACATATTTACCGGAAATTGTTTTTCATGCGGCGGCTTATAAACATGTGCCGATAATGGAGATACATCCTGAAGAGGCTGTAAAAAATAATATATTCGCTACCCGTAATCTTGCTGAACTTTCTGTAAAGTACGGGGTTAAAAAATTTGTTATGATTTCAACGGACAAGGCTGTTAATCCAACAAGTGTTATGGGAGCAACAAAAAGAGCTGCGGAATATCTCTGTCAGATATACAATGATACTGGAGAAACTGAGTTTATTTCAGTAAGATTTGGCAATGTTCTTGGTAGTCGCGGAAGCGTGGTCCCCATTTTCGAAGAGCAGATAAAACATGGGGGGCCTGTTACTGTTACTCATCCTGATATGAAGAGGTACTTTATGCTGACATCTGAAGCTGTACTATTGGTTTTGCAGGCAGGAGCAATGGGGAAAGGTGGTGAGGTTTTTGTCCTTGATATGGGAGAGCCTATAAAGATTGTTGATCTCGCTAAATCGATGATTGAACTTAAGGGATTGAGACCAGATGTTGATATACTTATTGAATTTACAGGTCCAAGGCCTGGAGAGAAGCTTTTTGAAGAGTTATTGACTGCGGAAGAGGGTACAAATTCTACAGCTCATCGTAAGATTTTTGTGGCGAAAATTTCTGACATTCCAACGAAGGAATTTTATTTTAAGAAATTGAGAGAGCTTGAAAAATGCGTAAAAATAATTGATAGACAATGTATCATAAAGATTTTGATGGAGCTGGTTCCCACCTACAAACCGACAAACAATCCTTACATGAGGAGAAATGGTAAGCCGTTGGGAATATTCAAGGACGCCTGAGAAGAGAATCTTTCTCATTGTTGGGGCGAGGCCGAATTTTATGAAACTGGCACCTCTATGGCGGGAACTAAAGAAATATCGTCAATTTGAACCTGTTATTGTCCACACAGGACAACACTATGATTATGAGATGTCAAAGGTGTTCTTTGAAGACCTTAATCTTCCAGAACCAGATTTCTATCTTGGGGTTGGGTCAAACACCCATGCGAAACAAACAGCAGAGATTATGGTAAAACTGGAGGAATTATTTTTTAAAGAGCGACCTGACCTTACAGTAGTCTTTGGCGATGTTAATTCCACACTTGCAACGGCTCTTGTCACTTCCAAACTCCACATACCACTTGCACATGTGGAAGCAGGACTCCGAAGTTTCAGAAATACAATGCCAGAAGAGATTAACAGGAAGGTTACTGATGTACTGTCAGATTTACTATTTGCTACAGACGAAATTGCAGTTAAGAATCTAAAAAATGAGGGAATAAGCGAGGAGAAAATATTTCTCGTCGGGAATATAATGATTGACTCACTTATGGAAACTCTTTCCAGAATTGAAAATCTTGAGGAGAAAATACTAAAGAATTTCGGACTTAAAAAGGGTAACTATGCTCTTGTAACCCTTCACCGGCCAATTAATGTTGATAACAGGGAGAAGCTCACAGAATTGGTGGAAACACTTGAAGATATAGCAGAAAGGATGGAATTGATATTTCCCGTTCATCCGAGAACGAGGAAAAATATGGAAAACTGGGGATTAAAATTCAATAAAGTCAGGGGTACATCGCCACTAACATACAGGGAGTTTGTGATTCTTGAAAAGAATGCTCACCTTGTTCTGACGGATTCAGGTGGTGTGCAGGAGGAAACAACGGTTCTGGGGGTTCCCTGTCTGACGATAAGGCCTGAGACAGAGCGGCCCATGACTGAGCTCGTGGGGACAAATACTGTAGTGGGGAATAATAAAGAAAAGATTTTACGCTTTGTTGAACTTATATTGACTGGTAAATACAAGAAAGGTGGAATACCACCACTCTGGGATGGAAAAACAGCGGAAAGAATTGTTTCGATATTACGAGAAAAATTCAGGTAGGGTGAGTGGCAAGATTTTTTCGATAGTTTAATAACCAGTCTCATTCAGTATTTTCCACCTTCCATACTGTAATTCCTGACTCATTATTTTCCATGAGGTTATCGTTCCCCTTTAATCCCCTCTTCTCCAGAAGGGGAATTTTGGTCTTTTCAAGCCCCCCCTTGTCAAACTCAAGTTTGACAGTTGGGAGGGGAATGAGGGACCGAAGTGGACATCCCCCAGCGTGAAATACCCCTTTAATACTACATTTTTAACCCCTAATCCCCCTACATTTTTTGTCCCTATCTCGTTTTGTTGTGCTACGTATTGGTGAAATAAACTTGATATTACA
>JALSOD010000123.1 GCA_026986655.1 Caldifarciminota bacterium
ACGTTTCTGTTCTTTTTTGAACTCCCCACTATCTTCATCCAAAAGACCTATAACCACAAGAGCAATAAGAGTCATATCTAAAGGTATCTTCAGGACACTCTTCACCTTCTCCTCGTCAAATCCTGCAATTGGATGAGCCACATAGCCAAGTTCCGTTGCACAGAGTATCAAAAATCCTGTAGCGATACCGGTATCGAACAAAAAGTAATCTCTCTTCCCAATGGTACAATCAAGTTCCCTCTTCGTAAAAACTGCAACAATAAGAGAACTCCTGGTTGCCCATCTATTACCTCGGGGAAGCGCATCGAAAACCTGCTTTAGCTTTCCTTTGCTCACCACAAAAACAAATCGCCAAGGCTGTTTGTTGTAACAGGAAGGGGCAAGAGAAGCACATCTTGCAAGTTCTTTAATCAGCTCTTCTGAAACCTTGAAAGGCCTTATTGAGCGGTAAGCCCTTCTCCTATTGATAACTTTTCTTACCGACATCATTAAAAAACTTCGAACCTGTCACCTGGTAGTCCGCAAACAGGGCACTTCTCAGGTGCCTCGTCGGCAATCTCCGTGTATCCACAAACAGGGCAGATGAAGATTTTGTCTATTTCCATATCCTTTTTCTCTTCGGCTAATTTCTTGGCCTCTGAGTACATCTCTGCATGTATCTTTTCAGCTTCCAGTGCAAAATGAATGGCTCTTTCAGCCCCCTTTTCGCCCTGCAATTTGGCAATTGCATCGTAGGCCGGATACATTTCTTCAATCTCGAAAGTTTCACCGTTAATACCCGTTTGAAGATTCTCCACTGTATTCCCAATATAACCAAGTTGACGCGCATGATTTTTGGCATGAACATATTCGGCGTACGCTATAGCTTTAAAGAGTCTTGCTATGTTCGGTAATCCCTCTTTCTCTGCTACTTCGCTAAAAATTAGATATTTCATGTGTGCCATTGATTCACCAGCAAAGGCCTCTTCGAGGGATTTCCTGGTCATTTCACGCATGTCTTACCTCCTATTTTGGATTAAAACCAATAAACGTTTAAGGAAAGTCTCTGGACAAAACCCAAGACCTCGTTGTCATAAATAGCAGCATAATTCAGTGATAGGATATTCTTTCCCGATGGAAGTGCAATTGTGAAGCCGATTGTTGGTATTGTACGGGACGGCTCAGCAATTTTTTCAATGGATCCTCCCCTGACAGCAAACCAATTTTTGACAATCCAGAGCTCAACGCCACCCCCGGCTGACTCAAGTCCTCCCGAACCATTAATCTGTAAGGAGAGTGATAACCTATCCCACAGATTCAAAACACTGATGCCAAATGAATATCCAAATGGTAACTTTTCCTTTCTACCCGTGTCCCATTTAAGTCTCGAATAAAGATTATGCAAACTCACTCCCCAATAAAAAGTGTTGAGCATGTCACCAGTCGCTCCAACATCGATTGCTCCACCAAATGCCTTCCCACCGTCAAAATCAGAATTTACGAACAGTAGCTTAATCCCCATTCCGAGACTGAGGTGCCAACCAAATTTCTTTCCTATAGAGTATCCTATTAGATTTTCTGACCAGTTAAAATCATTATCGTACAGTTTATAACCTGTATATTCCCAGTAAAGTCCACCTGCAGCTACACCGTTGTCTTCCACGACATAATTCAATAGACCGTTGTAAATCGGGAATTCCTGGTATTTTCCAAACATGCCCGTAAATTCTTTTCCTCTGAAATAACCTGCATTTGCAGGGTTTGAAATAATCGCTCCGCCTATTGATGGGAATGCAACAGTAGCCCCACCAAGTGATAGTGCACGAGGATCGTAATTCACCATGTTAAAAGTTCCACTGTACGCTGAAAGAGTAGCAATTATCAATATACCAATGAAAAATTTCTTCATCTCACAACCGCCAGGAGTCCTTTTTTGACTGACTCGGTTCCATTTGAATAGCGAACCTTTATCACATAGATGTAAACACCATTTTTCACATCTTCTCCCTCCTCCGTTTTTAGTGGCCAGTTTAGACGCTGATAATTACCTGACTGCATATAGATTTCCGACCTGTATATCCTATCACCCCCAACTGTATAAATAATGAGCGAAACTTTACCGCTCTGTGGAAGAGAGATTAGAAATTCGTGAGAACTATTTCTAAATGGTTTTGAGGGAATTACCTCAAATATTGGGTTTCCACAGAATATTGAAATACGCAGGGTATCACTTACGTTCCCTGCTTCATCTTTCAAGAATATGTCAATGAAATTATTTTGACCAAATGCAAGAGTGACGTTACGGAACACGAAGATTGAATCCAGTCCGATAAGCTGTGAATCACGAAGGGCGGAATTAACCTTCAAAAATGCCGTTGCGCCGGGTTCACCCATACCGCGAATTGTTATTGTGTCATTTGTAGTTCTTTCAGGAAGTGTGTCTATCAGGGTGGGTTTTGTAGGAGGAACGTTGTCGCATAGGTAATAAAAACTCGACTGTCCTTCAAATATGATGTCGTTACTCAATGAAACGCCAAATTTTATAAGATAATCCCCATTATCACTACCATCAGTTGCAAGTGGATTGCTGAATGTGTAAACAAAAGTTGTGTCGTTAAGCATAACACTATCGCCCGGAATTGTATCCGTCATTCCTCGAAAGACCCTGATATACCAGCTTGTGATAGAACCCGTGACAGGCTTTAGATAAACAACTACACGAGAAAGCTGGGTTTTTACTGTATCCCCATTACCGGGTTCAGTCGAATACACCACTGGTGGTGAGATATTGAAGGTAAAAGAGTCATTTACAACGTTTGTGGCAAGATCAACAAGCCTGTAATGTACCACATACTGACCTATCGTAGTCAAAGCTGTTGGCAAATCACAGAAAACTGTATCCCCGGTATGTGATAAGGTATGAGAAATTGTATCATTTCCATAAGTCAAGTAGATTGACGAGCTGGCAATATCAAGTCCGGAAAGGTCCTGATATCTGAGCCAGCATTTGTTGACCGGTGTAAAAAGATTTCCCTGCGGATATTCCTCTACAATAAGGGGAGGTTGATCATCAAATATGAAACTCGAGTTAAAGGTTTCGCCGGTAACACCGTTTGAAGAAATGGGAGTAATCTGTATTTGATATGTCCCATTATCAGATAGAGGAGAATTAAAGCGATAAACTATATATC
>JALSOD010000124.1 GCA_026986655.1 Caldifarciminota bacterium
TTTCCTTATTTTCTTACCCAGTAAAACCACGATTCCACTGGCAATCGGAACCAGAATTAAGGTTAGTAAAGTTAGCTGCCAGCTTGCCCATAGCGCAACAATGAGAAAAGCAATCATATTCAGCCCCTCTTTCAGAATCACGTAAAATCCATTGGTAAAAGTGGTTTTCACAAGTGTCACTTCGTTGATAAATCTCGCAGAGATGTCACCTGAACTCATGGAGTGAAAAAATCCAAGAGGAAGTTCCATCATCTTAGCGAAGAGCCTATTCCTCAAATCCCTTGCAATCCCCTCATTAACCATTGCCGTGAATATGCGGCCAAAATACATAAAAATCCCTTTTAGGAAGTACACAATGACAATGAATATCGCGAGTCTCTCAACTGCCTGTATTGGTGGATATTGAAAGACGTACTTTATAAGGAATTTCTTTATTGAGGGGCTGAGACCACTGATGGAGGAATAGTCGCCTGTGTTGGCTTTAAAAAGAACGTGAAGTATAGGAACAAGCATTCCGAGGGAGATTCCGTTAAGTGCAGAAAATCCCATCATAAAGAATAGGGAGGCGACAAATTTTGGCCACTGGGATTTTAAAAATCCCAGCATTTTCATGAACGACTTCATCTTACAATGGCGAGTTTAAGAATCTGTGACTTGCCTGACGGTTCAAACTCCACCTTCACGTAGAATACACCTGGTGGCAAATCCCTGAGATTCAGCGTCCTCTCCTCGAAATCGGTTGGATTTATCCTTTTAAATATGAAAGTTTTTAGTTTGTAGCCGGAGAAATTGTAGATTTCTACTCTCATATCAGTCTGGCTTGAGACTTTGAGTCGCAGAGTCGTGATTCCATCATATGTGGGGTTAGGATAAAAGTAAATTCTCTCAATATCCAGGGTATTTGATACAGGTAAAGTTGATGTAAGAGTAGCGTTATACCATGAATTGTGAGCTGGATTGTTACCGTATTGAGCCCACTGACTGGTAGTGTCACTTATTTTCCAGCCATTAAGAAAGCCACCGTTTGAAACATAAAATAGATTATTTGTTCCATTGTTGTCGGGTACCAGTAGCATAGATTGTGACAGGCTATCTATTACCTGGAGAGGAAATCCACTTATAAGCTTCCCCCTCCAGTTGAATGCAAAAACACCTTTTCCTGATACACCTACAATTACATCTGCTCGCCCATCCCCGTTGACATCAGCTATTACAGGTTGTGTTTTATGGCCGGATAACTCAACTGGAAACCCTGTGACAAGTGCACCAAGATGGTTAAACGCATAGAGATTGGAGTATGTTCCAAAAACTATCTCCGGGTAACCATCGCCATTCAAATCGCCAACTGCTATTGAAGTGATTAATGAATCGTTAAAATCGGTCTCTCGCTCCACTGATTTTTGTAGGGGATCTACTATATAAAGTTTCCCAGCTGAAGTAACGGTAACTAACTCCCGTGTACTATCCCGGTCAATATCAACGTATGCAGGTAAAACTTTGGTTTGGACAACGTTAGGATTAAACAACGTTGTATCCACATGCGAGAAAGTCGTATCCGTGAAAATTAAGCGTCCATCCGCCGACTGAATTACCACTGTGGAGTCATCATCAAGTATTATTGGGGTCGAGAACTGCTGGCCTGCGGTGTAGAATTTCCGCACCACCCCACTATCTGCTGAAATCTGGTAAACGTTTTGGTCATCACATCCCACGAATACATAATTTCTACCTCCAATGTTCAAAATAGCAGGGGGGCCGGTGATAAAACTCGGCAATTTGATAGGAGACCTCATTTGTGGCAATCTTCCGCTGGAATTCCCAACCTCATAGAAATATACCCATCCTGTGTTCAAGGTGGCAATGATGTCCTTTCGACCATCGTTGTTGAGGTCTCCAACAGCAGGTTCAAAAACGAAATTACCCTTATTGTAAATTGTATCCACCTGAATAATTGACCCATCTGGAGAAATTAACGAAATTAGACTAAATGAGTCAAGTAAAGTGGTATCCATTGTGTTTGGATCAATCATCAATCTGAGGATTGTCTGAGTAACGATTAGAGAATCGCCGACACGATTCATGTTACTCATCACAGGAAGACTGACGAAATTTCCCTCTTCAGTGTATCCGACTCGTTCATTTGTTATGGCTTCAAGCTCTCTCTCTAATTTAAATGACATGACAGTATCAGGAGAAGTGATGTTGTAAATCTTTATCATGGTAGAATTTCCATTGTTGTCTCTCGAAGATGGGTGTGACGTATCTGAAACTTCTGTATTGTTGCCATCGAAGTAAAGGTCGTATGGTGAGCCAAACCAAGTGTATGAATAGTATCCATTCTCGGTCCATCTCTCAAAGTCCTGAACATGATCTGCTTCGAGTAGATCAACCCCCATAGGCCTGTGAGCGTTTACCTCATTTAGAGCCCAGTATCGCCAAATGATGTCATCGTCAATATGCCAGATTAGTAAACCCTTACTTTCTCCCGGAGCACCACCGATCAGGAAATCATTTTCACCGTAGAAATGGACCACTACGCCATCTTTGTATTTTCCCCTGATGTGAACATTCCATGTGTCACCATTGCAAACAAAAACAGAATCGTCCTGTGGAAGATCAGAAATTTCATTTTCAACAATAAAGTACTCGTGATTGTTAATAGGAATCTTGTAGTATCTCACCGCGGAATATGGATTTTCGTAAAAATCCCCACCTGTGACGTAAAAAAGGTCACCTTGTCTACCTATCCCCAGGGAATCTACGAGAATATTTTTTGTTTTGACCTCAAATGTTTGGGGAAGGGCTTCAGGAGATACGGTCCTAATAATTGATGAATTTAGAAATCCGCGTCCAAAAACATAGCCCATGAACCAATCCATCCAGATTCGTTCCCAGGCATTTGGAAGCGGGACGATCAGTCCGTCCGGAATTTGGTTCTGGACACCAAGATATGGGGCGGTGGTCATAATTCCAAATGAACCAATTCCAGAGCCCTGCATATAGGTATCGTAGAGGTCAGGCAGGAAAAATAAGTTGTGCCCTGACTCATGGATTAATGTTCCCTGTAATTTTATTTCCTGTCCATCCTGCGACATGGTTTCTGGCAAAAGACAGGCGTCATATACCGTATCCTGTCCTTCATTAAGCACAATAAATGGTGTCCCA
>JALSOD010000125.1 GCA_026986655.1 Caldifarciminota bacterium
TGCCGGACAGGTGGGTCTGGCAATTGCCAAAAAAATGCTCCACGAAAATCCGAAAAAACTCGTCATATCCTCTCTTTTTAAAGAAGAGAGTGAAGAAGCAATAAATGAGCTAAAAGCATACATCGACAGAGTATACAAAGACCACAACCGTCCAACCACTGAATTTGTCCCCGAATCTGGCAATATATTCGTGAGAGAAGAACTCGTCGGACTCTCACGTGAAGAGATTCTCAACACCCCCGAGTATCGTGACAAAGTTATGGAAGATGTTCTTGGCGAGATTACCGATGACATCGTACACAACTCCCACCTTTATAAAATCATTCACCGACACAAACCTGAAATCATTATTGATGCTATCAACACAGCAACAGCTCTTGCATACCAGGACATCTATTCTGCTGCCTCCGAGGTTAAAAGTTACCTCGACACAGGTGATTTCTCGAGCAAAGAGTTCCCGGTCAGTGTTGCCCGGCTTGTGACAAGTTTGTACATTCCCCAGCTCGTTAGGCACATTCAGATACTTTACCGTGCCATGATGGACAACAACACTCAGATGTACGTAAAAATAGGAACAACGGGTACAGGTGGAATGGGACTCAATATTCCTTACACTCACGGCGAAGAAAGGCCTTCGAGGGTATTGCTTTCGAAATCCGCAGTTGCGGGCGCACAAACACTACTATTATTTCTCATGGCAAGAACTCCGGATGCTCCGATTATTAAGGAAATAAAACCTGCTTCTCTAATAGCATGGAAGAGAATTTCCTCGGGTGAAATTAAAAAACGTGGACAAACAATTTACCGTTACGACTGTCCACCCAATGAAGCTGTTGAACTTAAAGATGGCGAAATTTTTGATTACAAGAAATTTAATATCGGAAAACCGTTAAATGTACCACTGAAGGCGGTATTCATTGATACGGGTGAAAATGGGGTATTTTCTCTTGAAGAATTTAAAGCAATAACTACCCTTGGACAGATGCAGGCCGTCACTCCAGAAGAGATTGCAAAAAATACGCTCCTCGAAATTAAAGGTGGTAACACTTCAAAGGACGTTATAGACGCTCTCGATGGATCGGTAATGGGCTCAACCTACAGGGCCGGTTTCCTCCGCAAATTCGCAATTAAAAAGTTGGAAGAAGAAAAAGTTAAAACTGGACGCGAAAGTATTGCCTTTGAGATCCTCGGTCCGCCAAGACTTACAAAGCTGATCTTTGAAGCTTACATTCTTAAAAACACTGTGGGTACAATGGAAAAAGCAATTTCACTCACACCGGAGAAGCTCTCCGTCGTCGTCGAGAAGGAGATTCAAGAGAACAAGGATTTAAGAAGCTGGATCCTTTCTGTTGGAATTCCCATCTTACTTTCAAATGGTAAAAAGTTACTTTTTGTTAAGAATGAGGTAACCTACAGACGCAAATTCTGGGCTGACAAACCCTGGAAAGTGACTCATGAAAACATAAAACACTTCAGGCACAACGAATGGGTTGATCTCACACCAGAAAACATGGCACAATGGCAAAAATGGTTCCAGATGATTCTCGGGGAGAAAAAACTATCTGAAGGTGACACAAGCTCCTATTTTGACAGAAGTGAAGATTTCTGGCCAACAGAGGGTAACAACGAAACTGCTATCGATCCCGGTGAGGTGGCAGGATGGATCTTCACCGTCGTTGAGCAGGGAAGCAGGATGAAAGATTGATGAAATACAATACTTATATCGAGGAAGTACCGGTCTACGTACCGGGAGTTACCACTAAAGAACTTGTAAGATCTCATGGAATTCCAGAAGAGGAGATCGTCAAACTCTCTTCCAATGAAAATCCTCTCGGCCCCTCTCCACAGGCTATGAAAGCAGTAAAAGGGGAAGTACAAACCCTCAACATATACCCAGACAACACGTACACTGATCTGAAGAACGCCATAGCGAAAAAGATTAGGGTTAAACCCGAGAACGTTGCCGTTGGAAATGGCTCAAGCGAGATTTTTCTCTTCCTCTCACTCTCATTTCTTAATGAAAATCGCACACTCGTAACTTCTAAGCACACCTTCCAGATTTATAAAATTTCGGGGAAAATCGTGGGAGCAAATGTTATACAGGTTCCAATGAGAGCCGAGTTAAAAATAGACCTTGACGGGATTCTCTCCGCAATCACAGAAAATACCTCTGTCGTTTACATCTGCAATCCCAACAATCCAACAGGTAGCTATTTAACAAAAAGTGAGATCGAAAATTTTCTCAATCATGTGCCGGAAGATGTTATAGTTGTCTTTGATGAGGCTTACTACGAGTATGTAACAGCAGATGACTATCCTGAGACGGTTAACTATATCGATCGGGGAAACGTGGTTATCATTCGCACCTTCTCAAAAATTTATGGTCTTGCCGGGTTGAGGTTGGGATATGCCATAACTTCACCTGAAATAATTGAGAAATTTGAGCATGTTAGATTCCCATTTAGTGTTTCAAAACCTGCGGCTGCCGCTGGTATTGCGGCTCTGCAGGATACATTACATGTACAAAGATCAAGGGCATCCAATGAACGCAATAAGTTCAAAATGTATAAAAAGTTTGAAGAACTTGGTGTAAAATATATACCGACTCAGGGAAATTTTACTTACATAGAAACTGAAATACCGGGAAAGAGGCTGTTCGAAATGTTATTAAATTATGGGATAATTGTGAGACCTCTCGATGCCTATGAACTCCCTATGGGCATCAGGGTTACCATAGGGAGCGACAATCAAACAGATAGATTTCTCATTGCTTTGGAGGATGTGATCAGAAAATGGGATACTACCAGTTTACGGGAAGAAGGCTGAGCAGGGTACTTGCCCTTGAAGCTTTGTACAGATTTGATCTTCTGGACGAGCCACTCAACGAGGCAATAAAAGATATTTATAACAGGGAAGACCCGCCTGAAGACGTCAAAAAATTCACAAATAAAATACTCGAATCGGTAAAAGCAAATCTTGAAGAAATAGATAAACTCATTGATCAAACAACACTAAACTGGCCTCTCGAGCGAATAACGACGATAGACAGATCAATTCTGAGAATTGCGGTTGCAGAAATGTTAGGTATCGAGGAGGTTCCTTTTAAGGTCTCAATTTCAGAGGCTATCGAAATAGCCAAGCTCTTCTCCACAGAGGAGTCTGGCAGATTTGTAAACGGGATACTTGACAACATCGCGATAAAATTAGGATTTAAGCAGGAGGAAAAGTAATGAGATTTGCACTGATTTCGGATATTCACGGCAATCTCGAAGCACTGAACAGTGTGTTAAAAAAGCTTGAAGAGATTGGCTATGACGCCATCCTCGTGCTTGGTGATGTAGTGGGCTACGGAGCTGATCCGGGAGAATGCATTGAAAAGGTCAAACTAATAGGGGCGTTTGTGGTTAAAGGGAACCATGATGAAGCTGTCGTTAATGTTGAAGAACGAAAATTTATGAACATTTACGCGAGAGAGGCCATAGAATGGACAGCATCAAATTTGGATGAGGCCCACAAAATCTGGCTTAGAAACTTACCTTACAGAATTTCACCGTTTGAAGGTTTTGAAATTACCCACGCAGAATGGGAAAAGCCGGAGAACTGGACCTATATTTTTGATGAATATGAGGCAAGATACCAATTCAAATTTATGAAGGAAGAACTTGGATTTTACGGGCACACCCATATTCCAATGATTTTTGAAAAGACTAAAGACGGAGAAGTTAAAAGGGTTGACCAGGATGAGCTCTTAATGATAAAGGGGAACAAGTACATGATAAATCCAGGGAGTGTTGGACAGCCAAGAGACAGGGACTGGCGTGCAAGCTTTGGAATATATGACTCGGAAGAGAATTTTTACGTCCAATACAGAGTTGAATATGATGTAAAAACAGCCATGAAGAAAATTATAGATGCGGGTCTCCCCGAACCTCTCGCCTATCGATTGGAGATGGGTTATTGATGAGGAAATTTTCTGTGATTTCCCTTGGATGTCCCAAGAACCAGGTTGACTCCGAAGTTTTAATCGGCGAACTTGAGAACAAAGGATACATCTACGATCCTGAGTTCGATAAACCTGACTTTGTGGTTGTAAATACCTGCGGTTTCATCCAGGATGCCGTTGACGAATCTTACGACACTTTTGAGCAATTAGTTGATCTGAAGAATCAGGGAAAAATTGGGACAATAGTCGTTACAGGCTGCCTTGTACACAGATTCAAAGAGAAGATTAGAAAGGATTTTCCTGAAATCGACCTTGTTCTCGGGATAGACCAGGAAACAGACCTGGCGGATATCCTCGAAAGGAAGATTAAGATTGAAAAAATTAGGCCCTCAAAATGGATATACTCCGGGCGAGAACCGCGGGTGTTACTTTCTTCAAATTATGCGTACATCAAAATCTCCGAAGGATGCAACAGGAGATGCTCATTTTGCATCATCCCCAGGATGAGAGGTAGGTATCGTTCAAGAAAAATCGAGGAAATCATAGATGAGGCATATTCACTTGCCCATATTGGGATAAAAGAAATCATACTAATAGCTCAGGACTTAACTCTCTACGGATATGATATTTATAATAAGCCATCTCTCGACAGACTGATAAAGGAGTTAAACAAAATCCCTGGAATTCAATGGATACGCCTCCTCTATTTGTATCCTTCTAATATCAACAGAAAATTGCTTGATGCGATTGGTGAGAGCGAAAAGCTTGCTAAATATCTTCATGTACCTATACAGCATGCCTCTGATAAAATTCTTAAACTGATGAGACGAGCTGGAGGCCGTAAGGGAGTCGAAAAGGCCATCTTTTCAATCAGAAAATATCTACCGGATTTCTTTATAAGAACTGAAGTAATTGCTGGTTTCCCCGGTGAAAGTGAGGATGATTTCAACGAGCTTGTATCTTTTATCAATGATATTAGACCAGAGAGAATTGCAATTTTCCCCTATTCGGATGAGAAAGAAGCAGCGTCCCATAGACTTCCTGATAAGGTTCCTGATGAAGTGATAAATGATAGGGTGACAGAGCTATCCTTTGTGGCACAGGATATCATGATAGATGTACAGGAAAAATTTGTCGGAGGAGAAATTAGAGTATTGATGGACAATGAGTATGAGGGACGCACAGAATTTGACTCACCAGAAATAGATTTCGTTGTCAAATTCAAAGAAAATAAGGGAACAACACCAATTGTGAAAGCAAAAATTCTGCGAGTGGACGAGACTGGAGATTTAATCGCTGAATAAGCAACGTTGTTGGATTTTTTGTCTCAGTGTACATACATGTTGGACTTTCATCCGATTAATCTTTTCCAGAGCGGACAATAAACATCTCTCCAAATCCCCTTGTGAAAAGGGTTTGTTTTTTTAGCGGTGGTCATCCCCCTCAGTCACCCTTCTTCCGAAGGGGAGTTTGCGTTCCCCCTATCACCCTTCTTCAGAAGGGTGATAGGGGGTCAGTGGTCTTGCTTAATGAAGGAAGATTTTTTACATCATGCTTTAATTTTCCCTTCAAATCTATTCCTGGACAGAATTGGGGATGAGGCCCTCTAATTTTTCCTTTATAGAATTTACAAGTAAATCCATATTTTCTCCTGTCAATGCGGATACAAAGACAGAGTTTTCGTACCTCTCTTTCAATCTTTCTATCATTGTTCTATCGAGGAGCATGTCAATCTTATTAAAAACCCTTATAAGAGGTTTTTCCCTGACTACAAGACCATCCAAAACGTCCTCAACTATCTGAATTTTCTCATCCAATCTTTCACAGGTGATATCTATCACGTGGAGCAGTAAATCAGCTTCTTTAACCACCCCGAGGGTAGCGTTGAAAGAGGCAACAAGTCCAGGTGGCAAGTCTTCAATAAATCCAACAGTGTCTGAAAGTAAAACTCTGTACGGGAATTCTGGAAGATAGAGGATTCTCGTGGTCGCATCCAGAGTAGCGAAGAGCTTATCCTCGACCTTAACCTTCGCTTTGGTTAAATAATTCATGATTGAAGACTTTCCTGCATTGGTATAACCAACTAAAGAGACTTTAAATACGCTCTGTCTTTTCTTTCTCTGAACCGCCCGTGAGCGTTCAATTACTTTTAGTCTTTGCTTAAGAAAGTGGATCCTATCCAGGATTCTCCGTCTATCAACCTCAAGTTTTTTCTCACCGGGGCCACGGGTTCCTATCCCCCCTCCGAGTCGTGAAAGGGCAAGCCCCTTTCCTGTTAATCTTGGAAGTCTGTACATGAGCTGGGCAAGCTCAACCTGTATCTTAGCCTCTGAAGTCCTCGCATGCTGTGCAAAGATGTCCATGATTACCTCAGTTCTATCAAGCACTTTGACTCCAATGATTTTCTCGAGGTTGTTCACCTGTGAAGGAGTGAGCTCTGTGTCAAAAACGACGAGATCAATGTCAAACTGTTTAACTATGTCTCTTATCTCGAGGGCTTTCCCCTTCCCGATAAAGAATTTCGGATCAATTTTCTCTCTAATTTGGAGGACCTTCTCAAATACCTCGGCTCCTGCCGTAGTCACGAGAAGTGCTAGCTCTTCCAATCGGTCTGCTTCGTCCCAGCGTTTTCTTGAACTTTTAGCGATTCCTACGAGTAAGGCCTTTTCCTTTCTCTCTCTTTCCATTTACAGGCTAACCCAGGAGGAGTACTCTCCTTCCCGGAATTCCGGAAGCGTTTTTTCCCATTTTTTGTTCTCAAACAGTTCATCCACGAATTCGTCGAGACTCTTGACAAAAACGAGTTTGAGACCCTTCTTGATCTCTGGATTGAAGGTTCTGACCTTGTTTTTGTTGTCATGAGGAAGAATCACTTTCTTTATTCCGCTTCTCCTTGCTGCAAGAATTTTCTCTTCGAGACCACCAACAGGTAAAATTTCGCCTGAAAGCGTAATTTCACCGGTCATAGCTACATCGCCAGGGACGGGGGTTTTTGTAAATGCAGAAATCATTGCAGCGAGAATTGCCACGCCCGCCGAAGGTCCATCCTTTGGAATCGCACCCTCCGGAATATGTAGATGAAGATCAACATCTTTGTAAAAATCAGATGGAAGGTTGAACCTCCTGTAATGAGCACGAATATAACTCAGCGCAGCCTTTGCCGATTCTTTCATAACATCACCCAATGAACCTGTTAGCTCGAGCTTACCAGAGCCCTTCATCAGGGCCGATTCTATTTTCAGGAGATCACCACCAAACTCTGTCCATGCAAGTCCATAAGCTACACCGATAGGAAGAACCTTCTCGCGTTTTCTCATTCTGTATTTAGGCAAACCAAGATAATCTTTGAGATTTTTATCGGTAATAGTCTCTTTTTTTCCGGTTTCAAGGTATCTCTTGGCAACTTTTCTCATTATCCTTGCAATGGACCTCTCAAGCTCTCTCACACCTGCCTCACGCGTGTATTCCCGGATAATCTTCAAAATTGCTTTGTCCGTGAATTCTATCACATCATCTGGTAAACCTATCTCCTCAAGTTTCTTAGGAATTAGATGTCTCTTTGCAATCTCCAACTTTTCAAAGTCAAGATAACCTCTGAGTTGTATAACCTCCATCCTGTCCAGCAGAGGGCGTGGAATGCCGTAAAGAGAATTTGCAGTCGTGATAAATAGCACCTCTGAAAGATCAAAATCTACCTCAAGATAATGGTCCTGGAAGTTTTGATTAACTTCTGGATCAAGAACTTCCATCAGAGCTGCCTGTGGATCACCTCGAAAATCCTGCCCCACCTTGTCAATCTCGTCAAGGAGAAATACGGGATTCTTGGTACCTGCACGTTTAATCTGCTGAATGATTCTTCCAGGCAAAGCCCCAACGTATGTCCTGCGGTGTCCTCTAATTTCGGCCTCGTCCCTCATACCACCGAGAGAAATTCTTACAAATTTCCTTCCAAGGGCGCGAGCTATGGATCTTGCGAGCGAGGTTTTCCCAACGCCTGGAGGTCCTACGAAACAAATAACCTGTCCTTTGATCTTTCCTTTAAGTTTTAAAACTGCGAGGTACTCCAGAATCCTCTCTTTGGGTTCCTCAAGTCCATAGTGGTCTTCATCCAGCACCTTTCTCGCATTTGCCAGATCGAGATTATCCCTGGTCTTTTTCTTCCAGGGAAGTGCAATGAGCCAATCCAAGTAGTTTCTAATCACAGTCGCCTCGGGGGAGACCATAGGAGTTCTCTTTAACTTGTTCAGCTCGGATAAAGCTTTTTCTCGCACTTCCTTGGGCATACCGGCCTTCTTGATCTTTTCTTCAAGCTGAGCAAACTCGTCTCCTTTCTCACCACCAAGCTCCTTTTGAAGTTCCTTAATTTCCTGCTGGAGGAAGTACTGCTTCTGGGACTTCTTGATCTCCTCTCTGACGCGATCTTCGATCTCTGATTTGAGTCTCAGAAATTCAATTTCTCTTAGAAGTATCTTAACGAGTTTATCAAGAAACGCGTCGAAAGTTGGGGTTTCGAGCAGTTCCTGTTTCTCCTCAAAACTGATAGGCAGATGAATTGTTACATTAGGAGCAAGATACTCGATATTAGTTTGTCTCTCGAGGACATTGATTACAACGTCGTCAGGAATCATCCGGTTGAATTCAACATACTCTCTGAAATACTCTTTTAGCATTCGAGTTAAGGTCTCAATTCTCGAAGGATCAAGCCTCTCCCAGGGGTATTCCTCTACTTCAGCAGTGAAGTAACCTTCATCTTTGCTCAGATTCAACAGCCGGACACGTGAAATTCCCTGGACCAGTGTTCTTATACTTCCATCAGGAGCAACAACATGCTGGATGAATTTACCAACCACTCCTACTCTGAACAGATCTTTCTCTTTAGGATCTTCAACTGTACTTTTCTTCTGCGTAAAAAAGACGGCCTCTCCACCCATGGAGAGTGCATGCCGTGCGGCCTTTAATGAAAATGGCCTTGCAATTAAAATCGGGAATAGTGTATCTGGAAACAATACTACTTCCCTTAAAGGTATCAACGGATATTTTTGTTTCGTTTCCATAGTTATTCAGCTCTCTTCCTCCTATTTTTGTAATAAACAAATTCAGGCTCAGCTTTCTCTTCGATTGTCTTTCTCGTGACAATCACCTCTTTGACCCCCCTGTGAGAGGGAAGATGGAACATGGTGTCAAGCAATGCCTCTTCCATAATAGCCCTCAGCCCTCTGGCTCCAGTTTTTCTTTTAATAGCAATTTCTGCCACAGATTCAAGTGCATCCTCTGTGACCGTCAACTTTACACCCTCCATCTCAAAGAATCTTTCGAACTGCTTTAAAACCGAATTCTTCGGTTCGACCATGATTCTCATTAAATGCTCACGGCTCAAAGAGTGCATCGTCGCAATGACGGGGACCCTGCCGATGAATTCCGGAATAAATCCATATTTTATTAGATCTTCAGGTCTTATCTTTTCAAGCACCTCATCACTTGTTAATTCTTTAATTTCACTCTTGAAACCGACCGTTTTCTTTCCAAGTCTTGTTCTGATAATATTTTCAATTCCATCAAAGGTACCACCAAGTATGAAAAGAATATTCTTGGTGTCAACCTGAATGAAGGGCTGCTCAGGATGCTTTCTTCCCCCCTGAGGAGGCACATTAACTACTGTGCCCTCAAGAATCTTTAGAAGGGCCTGCTGAACTCCCTCACCTGAGACATCTCTCGTAATCGAAGGAGAATCACTTTTCTTGGCAAGCTTGTCCACCTCGTCAAGATAAACAATACCAAGCTCTGCCCTTGCTACGTCGTAGTCTGCGGCCTGAAGGAGTCGAACCAGAATATTCTCCACGTCCTCTCCCACATATCCTGCCTCCGTAAGAGGTGTTGCATCATAAATTGCAAATGGTACATTCAAAAGTTTCGCGAGGGTCTTTGCAAGCAGGGTTTTCCCGGTCCCCGTAGGTCCAATCAGGAGAACATTCGATTTCTCGAGTTCAACATCTTTGCGGTGATAGTTTACACGCTTGTAGTGGTTGTAAACAGCTACCGAGAGCACTTTTTTTGCATAATCCTGACCAACTACATATTCATCTAAAAATTCTTTGATCTCTTCTGGTTTGGGAGGCTTTACAGAGGTTCTTGATTCTATTGAGCCATTTTCATTGATAATCTCATAGGCCAGTCTTATGCAATCTTCACAGATGTATCCATCTATCCCGCTAATTAATCGGCCAACCTCACTCTCGGGCCTGCCACAAAACGAGCATCTCGGCTCAAATTTTTTACTTCTTTCTCTTCTTGCCATCTGAAATCATCTCCTTCCTGGAAGCTATTACTTCATCAATAATACCATAATCCTTAGCCTCTTCAGGCGACATGAAAAAGTTTCTATCCGTGTCCTTTTCTATCTTTTCAATTGGCTGTCCCGTGTGCTTGGATAAAATTTGATTCAACATGTTCTTTAATTTAATAATCTCTCTTGCGTGAATTTCAATATCTGTTGCCTGCCCCTGAACTCCTCCCATGGGCTGATGAATCATGATCCTTGAATGAGGCAAAGCGTATCTTTTCCCCTTTGTTCCTGCAGCAAGTAAAATTGCAGCCATGGATGCAGCCATTCCAACACAAATCGTAGAAACATCCGGTTTTATGTACTGCATGGTGTCGTATATGGCAAGACCAGCACTCACGACTCCTCCAGGCGAATTAATGTAAATGTAAATGTCCTTGTCCGGATCTTCGGCTTCAAGGAAAAGCAACTGGGCAATAACCAGATTGGCCACATGATCATCAATAGGGCTACCGATGAAGATAATTCTGTCTTTTAGCAGTCGAGAATAAATGTCGTAAACACGCTCTCCACGACCTGTCTGCTCTATAACGTAAGGAATATATTGAGCCTTCATCACTCTATGATAACCTCCATTTTAACCAGATTTTTAAGCATTTCGTATGCTTTTTCAAACTGGAGACTCCTCCTTATGTCCTCAAAACGGTTTTCCTTCTTGTATTTTTCAACAACATGTTCTAATTTACTCTTATCCTCAAGACGATCTTCTATGTGTTTAATAACCTCTTCATCTGAAATCTGAATGTCGTTCTGATCTATAAATCTTCTCAAAATAATGTACTCTTTAACTTTGTGCCTTGCAATATCATCAAGAATTCTCTCCTTTTCATTTGGAGGTGCGTCTATTTTCAATGACTTTGAAAGCCTCTCCTTCTCACGGTCTACAAGGGTCTGGGGCAGCTCAAATCCAATTCGTTCATAAACCTTCTCAATGAGGTCCCATTCAAAGCGGTCCTCAGATCTCCTTTCCTCATCCTTCCTGAGATTTTCCTCGAAAGAGGTTTTCATCTCGTCAAGGGACTCAAAACCCTGAAGCTTTGCAAATTCGTCGTTCAAATCAGGAAGTTCAAGCTCTTTAACTGCTGTAACCTTAAAGACCTGCTTAAAAGGAAGTTTTTCTCCACCCTCAATGGCAAGCTTTCTATCTATCGCTATGGTGTCCCCTTTTTTTGCACCTTTCAAATTTTCATAGACAGTCTGGTCCGTTTTCCCCCACTCAAGATGTATATAACCGCTCTTCTCCTCTCGAAAAACTTTACCTGTTGTAGGGTCAATCTCCTGGTACTCTGCGAATACGTAATCCCCTTCATCAGCTGGCCTATCTACTTCCTTGAATTTACCAAAGGCCTTCCTGTAAGATTCTAATTCTTCTTCTACATCAGCTCTTGTTATTCTTTTAATCCTTTTCTCCACATTCACCTTTGAAAGGTCAGGGAATGAAAACATGGGGATGACATCAAACTCAGCTTCAACAAAATAACTCCCGTCGTCGTTTTTGGAATACCGAAGTCTAACCGGTGGAATATAGTCGTAAAGATTCTTTTCAATCTCATCCATAACTTTGTGGTAAGCAAGGTCGTCAAGAGCCTCTGCCTCGATTTCCTTTTCGTACCTCGCCATCACCAGTTTCAGGGGGGCTTTCCCGGGTCTAAAACCGGGAACCTTCCTTGTTCTCTGAAATATCTTTGCTATCTCTTCTTTCTTTTTTTCAAGCTCTTCTGGCGTTATTTCAAGAGTAATTGCTTTATGCGCACTTAAATCCTCTTTAGGCAACAGTTTTCCCATATTTATTCTCTCCTATTACATAATTTGGATTGCACGTAATAATAATTTTAATTGAAACCCATGTCAATCTCTAATGAAATTTAAGTTAGAAGAGCTCACTTCATATATACATTTTTTTATAGCCCTTTAACATACAGCATTTTAAAAATAGGGAATCCCTACGACAAGGTGACATTACCCATGTTTTTGAATGAATTGTAATTCTATAAACACATATAAACACATCATACATACACAA
>JALSOD010000126.1 GCA_026986655.1 Caldifarciminota bacterium
TGCACGATATTTCAATAGGTGAGATCGTCAAAAATCTGATAAAATCTCCAACTTTCCATCCGCATTTGTTTCTAATAATAAAAACGAAAGTTAAGACCTCTGAGGAGAAAGAAAATTATAGGGTTATTGTCTCAGAGTACAGGGCTCATAACAGCATTAATATCTATACTTTTGGAAATTTTGAGGTTTTTATTGGCCCATATAAAATTACTTCAACGGACTGGAAAAGGCCCTCAGTGCGGGACCTTCTCAAATTTTTTGTCGTGAATAAGAATAAATTGCTACCAAGGGATTATATCATGGAGTCCATGTGGCCAGGAGAGGAGCCGGAAAAAGCACATGGAAAATTCAGGGTGTATATTTCGCTGTTACGCGATGTGATAGAGCCCTGGCTGATGAAGGAAGATAAGCCCTCAATAGTTAAGTATGTTGATGGGAAGTATGGATTGAACCTTGATGAGGTATTGCTGGATACAGACATTTTTGAAAAATTGATAAAGGATGCTTATCGCTCTATAGACAGGAGAGAGGCGATTGTTAAATTAGAAAGAGCAATTGAACTTTACAAAGGAGATTTTCTCGAGGATGACATTTATACTGATTTTGTGTACATTGAGAGGGAAAGACTTAGAAATCTTTATTTTCAAGCTGTAGAGAAGCTGGTTGAGCTTTACCAGGAAAGTGAGGAGAGGGGGAAGATGAAGGTCTTCCTTGATAAGGCATTTTTCATCGATCCCACAAACGATAGTATTGTGAAGCGTTATGTTGCCTTACTGCTGGAGTTTGGAGAGAGGGCAAACGCTCTTAAAGTTTTTAAAATTTATGAAAGAGCCCTAAAAATTAAGTACGAAATAGAGGCATCGCCGGAGATAGCAAAACTCGTTGAAGGGCTAAAGAAAAATTAAAGCCTGATAATGCACAATCCTGTCGGTGTGCCCACATATAGATTCCCACGCCAGTAGGTGAGGGTTTTTACTCTCATGTCCGGTAAATCACAGGAAACCTTCTGAAGGACTTTATTCTCTCTATTGAAAATATAAAGTCCGTCAGGGCCACCAATAACGATTTTATTTTTCACACATACCATAGGATAAGGTGTGTTTACGGCCGGCCTGAATGGATCCGCCAGTTTTTCGACTATACCATCAAACACCTGCAAAAGACCAATTTCTGAGAGTACAAATAGGGTGTCAGCCTTTGCCGTGATTGAATAAATCGGTGAAAACGGAGTGAGTATATGAAGTGGATATACGGTATCTTTGAGTTTGAAAACTCTCCCATTTGCGAGTATCAATATGGTGTTACCGAAGTTCGTGGTTTTCTTAACTGAATATGGAAATTTGAATTCTTTCAGCACAGCTCCTTTAATTGTCAGAAAATATATACGGTCATTTCTTTGGGCAATTATCATGCCATTGGTTGTTCCAAGGAAGGCAGCATCCCGGTAAAGTCGATTAATGGTGTACCCGCCAAAATATTCTATATCACACTCAGTACCTATTATCAGGCGTTGATCGGCCATTCCTAATTTTATGATGTTAGGGCAAAAGAGGCCAGATTGTGCTCCTGGAAGAATCGGCATCCATATTTTACCGTCAAATCTAATAAGGCCATTTTCCCCGCCAATAAAAATATATCTTCCATCTGATATAATAGAGTGTACCTCCTTGAACGGTAATCCAATCTGAATGGAATCAGTTTTTATCCTCAAATTCATGTCGTACTTGTAGATTCCTTTTCCTCGCGTGCCTACCCATAGATCAGTGAAATTTTTGTAAAAGTAGGACATGTCAATTCTACCTGCGTAATTGTCGATAAAGAAATATGGCTGGAGGAAAAGAATTTTGTCATCACCGCGTTTGATGGAGTTCAATTTTCCTACCCAGTAGGTGCCGGGCTCGGGTTTTGCAGGTCCAATCCTGATTCCTGAAGTCGAGTAGGCAATTACACTTCCATTGTTTTCTATATAAATTTTTTCACAGCAGACCCCAAGTGATGTCGCTGCACCCACGCTGCCGATGTAATATTTTCCGTCGTGTCCAATGTCCCATCTGTAAAGATTCCCCATGTAATCCACGAAGAAACCCGTTAAAAGATTCTGGATTATGCAAAATTTTACCGGGAACTGGGTAACAAGAGAATGCTCCATCCTGTTGTCGAAAAGATTGTAGAGAAAGACCCCTCCGTCTGTTGCAACGACCAATCTGTTACTCTGTTTGACAATGGAATTTATGTAGAGAAATTTACCGATATATGAGGTTTTGTATGCCCTGAGCGATGAGATGAGTAGGAGTATCAGACTAATTCTGATCCATGTCTTCATAGTCTTTTAGGTATCTTATTGCTTCAGGGATGTAGTCAATAAGGTCTCCTGCAATAAGAGTGTGCTTTGTTAAATCAATTACTCCTATATCAGCGGCAAGTCCGTGGAGAAAAACTGCGAGGGTAGAAGCTTTTGTTGGAGAATATCCCTGAGTGAGGAGACCGGCAATCATTCCTGTTAAAACCCTACCCGTATCCCCACTTGCAAGCCCGGGAGTTCCAGTAGAATTTATCCATGTGAAGCCATCAGGGGTGAAAACCACAGCCGGGGTTCCCTTAATAACAAGTACGATGTTGTTATAAGTGGCAAATTCTACACCAGTTTTTATCAAATCAGTATCTCCATCATTTTTCATTCGGGCGAGGAGTTTTTTAAACTCTTGAGCAGTTACCATTAATATGGAAGGATTTTCCCTGTTCCTGAGGCAATTCAGGTGTATTCCGAGGAGGGCCTCGCCGGGTGAATCAAGAAGAATAGACCCTCTAAATCTTTTTATCAATCTCAATAAACCCTGTGATTTTAAGAGTTTTCCATGTGCTCCAGGATTTATCACGAGGGCATTGAAGTCGAGTCCATAATTACAGATGTGATCCGCAGATTCTTCGGTAAATATTCCCCCGGTATCGATTACTGGTAGCTCAACTACATTTGGCATGACCGGAGAGACCGTATTAAGTAACTTCTTCGGTAACGCTATGTAGGAAGCACCCGCCCCTATTCTGATTGCCGCGTTAGCTGTTAGTATGGATTCCTCTAAATCACCGATAAAAAGTACCCGTCCATTTGGATTCCCGGTTATAATGTATTTTGCGGCGTCTTCTTCCTCAAAAGT
>JALSOD010000127.1 GCA_026986655.1 Caldifarciminota bacterium
TATCACTGGTTTCACACTTGCCAACAATCACACAATGGATTTTGGACCTCAGGGCTTAATGAATACGATTAGAATTCTTGACAGTCTTGGAATTGGACACTGTGGTGCAGGAAATAATCTTGAATCTGCGCGAATTCCTTTTGAGAAAACCGTTAACGGTGTAAGAATAGCCTTTTTTTGCTATTCAAACACACTTCCCAAAAGCTACTGGGCGGACTCTTCAAAACCGGGAACTGTTCATGGAATCGAAAAAGTTATTAAAGAGGACCTTGAAAACTCTGATGCTGACTACAAGATCATGGTTTTCCATTGGTCTGCTGAGCTTCTTGATACTCCCAAAAAGTATCAACGTATCCTCGCACACTATGCTATAGATCACGGTGCCGACCTTGTAGTTGGTCATCATCCACATGTTGTCCAGACTGTAGAGTTTTACAAAAACAAGCCCATTTTCTATTCAGTGGGAAATTTCATTTTTGGTTCCTATACTCACGATGCGAATGGAATGCTCTTACTCGTGGAAATCTATTCTCCTGATTCGGTGGATTACTTCGTAGTTCCCTTAAAAACAACCTACTGGACTTCAAAATTTCAGACCGCCCTCTCAGACAGTATCGAGTTCGTGAAAAGTCTTTCACTCCGTGTAAATTTTACCCCTCACAGGTTTTCAAATTTCACCGCGTGGCGGGTCACCCCAATCAAAAATTAGTCTTCGGAGAAACTTTCCCTCCCATGAACCTTCAGGTATCCCAGGAGTCCAAGACCAATAAGAAAGGCCAGAAACAGGCTGATACTTATGAGCAAAAATACGGAATGGATGCCAAATCTATCCGCCATGTAACCACCGATTGAAACTGCGAGGGAACCGATGCCGAAGTTAAGAAAGAACGTTAATCCGTAGAACCTACCCCTGAATCTTGATGTTGTGTAGGCTGCGATAAGGCGGTTGGATAATGGCTGGAATCCAAAATACATCAGAGAAAAACCGATTGTTGTGAAAAGCACGATATTACCACTCGAAAGGTAGGTTGCAAGCAGGAAAGGCAGGCTGAAGAAGGTGACTGCAACATAGTAAATTTCCCTTTTTGAGCTTTCGGCCAGTTTACCACCTATGATTTGCCCGACTATACCTGAGAGCAATACGAGTGTGGAATAGAGACCACCTTTGACAAGCATTCCACCAGCTTTTTCTGTGAAGAATGACGGCAAATATGTGACAAATCCGCGATAGGTAAAACCATTCAATGCACCAAAGGTAAGTATGAAAATGAGAGGCACAAGCAGGTATTCTTTCTCCGCGTGTTCCTTAGTTTTCTCCCTCTTACCTGAAAATTTTCCTTCTTTTCCGAATTTTATCAACATGATTGAATAAATTCCTGCGACAACACCGAGAATGAGGAGAGCCTTTCGCCAACCCAAAAAATGAGCCAGTGAAGAAATGATGACAGGGGTCAAGGCCACACTCAAAGTGCCGAAAACCCCCATGATCCCGAGGGCTGTTCCCGGTTCTTTAATATTCAGGGTTATAAATGAATATCCAGCAGGGTGAAACAAACTTGCGAATATGCCGAGTACCACAAATCCAGCTATAACAAGATGGAAAGATGGTGAAAGTACAATCATGAAAAGTGCAACTGTAGAACCTAATGCGTAGATTTTTATTACCTTGAGGGCACCTATTCTGTCAATCAGGAAACCCGAGATTGGCGCTCCAAGGCCAAAGACAAAGTAAATAATGTTACCTGTAATCCCAATCTGCGTGTAGTTGACCGAGAAAATTTCTTTGAAGACCGGGATGAGGACAGAGAAGGATAAAATGAAGAAATGATCGAGGAAATGACCAGCAATGGCCACAATGAGAACATTTAATTTGTTTCTCATACCGAGATTATATCACTCTCCATGTGGTTTGTCATTAACTTTGTTCGTATGTGCGAACTATCCTCGTGGTTGTTCTAAAATCCAAGATACTGGTGTATGATTTAGCGTATGAAAGTTTTTATAACGGGTGCACCGGGAACGGGTAAGACAACAATGGTAAAAAGACTTTTTATAATGAGGCCCGATATCTTCACAGGTTTCTGGACAGAGGAGATTAGGGAGGGTGGAAAAAGGGTAGGTTTTAAAATCGTCAGAACCGATGGAAAATCAGGGATTTTATCCCATGTTGACATTGAAAGTCCGATGAAGGTTGGGAAATACGGCGTGAATCTTGAGGAGTTTGAGAGATTGGTTTTACCGGTTTTGAAGAAAACATCAAAGATAATCATCATCGATGAGATCGGGAAGATGGAACTTTTCTCCAGGAAGTTTCAGAATGCAGTAGAAAGGCTCGTCTTCCACGAAAATGTAAAATTGATCGCCACTGTCCCTCTTAAAAACGTTCATCCTCTTGTTGGGAAAATACGAAAGAGATTTGATCCGATTGAGATCACAATGAAAAATCGGGAGCAAGTTTTTGAAAATATCGAAAGAGTTGTTGCAAGGTATCTGTAAACCAGGGGTGGGTCTTTTCCGTCATTAATAATGATGGAATTCGATGAAGGACAACTCGAAACTCTCTTAAATTTTGCCTTTAGACTATGTGGTAACCTGGATGATGCAAAAGACCTCGTTCAGGAAGCTATTCTAAAATTTTTGAAGATAGAGAACGACCATATTTTAAATCCATTGGCGTATGTAAAAAGGACCATGGTTAATCTCGTAATAGACGAGCACAGGAAGAAACACAGGGTTATTCCAATCGAGAATTTACCCGAAGTACAGGTTCCTCCTGAGGAATTCGCGAAAATTGTCCATGTCCAGGATTGTCTTGCAAAATTGCCCGGGGTTCAGAGAATCGTGGCAGTTCTCTTTTATATTGAAGGTTATTCTACTTCAGAGATTTCTGATATGCTCGGGATTTCCAGAGGAACTGTAAAATCTCATCTTTTTCGGGCAAGAGAAAATTTAAAGAAGTGTCTGGAGGTGTTAATATGAATTGTGAGGATGTTCAGAAAAAAATAGTCCTTTTCAATGAATTGTTAGAGGAAGAGAAGAGAGAGGTCTGGGAACATTTAAAGGTGTGTGAGAGTTGCAGGAGGTTTTTTGAGGAGGAGCAAAAACTCAGGGAGTTGCTAAAAAGTGTGAGAGTTGAGAAGAAGGTGGAGAAATTGTCGTGGAGGAGGATTGCCATCACTGCCGCGGCAGTGATGGCAATCCTCCTCTCTGTTATTTTAATGACCCCCAAAAATGTACCTCGCGAGGTTATTTATTTCCAGCAAAAGGGGGCGATCGTTGAAATCTTTATTGATGGAGGTGTGAAATGAGAAGATCAGAAATCCTTGATGGGATCATTATTGGACTTCTCGGGATTAACACCCTTTTACTTTTCATGATTTATACTGGTCTGAGGAATAGTCCCCTGATGAATTCTTCAGCAAATTTCAGAATGGTTCAGGCGTCAAATGTGGCAACTCCTTCATTTCCAGAGGTGAAAAGTGCTGTTTCCCCAGAATATCCTGAGGAGGCGAAAAAAAATGGCTGGCAGGGTAGGGTGATCGTCAATGCACTTGTGGGTAAGGACGGCTATGTTAAAGGAGTTGAAATAAAGGCCTCATCCGGACATTCCTGCCTCGATAGTGCAGCCCTGCAGGCTGTAAAAAAGTACATTTTCGAGCCGGCAAGAGATTCGAATGGTAAACCAGTAGAAAAACGAATATACATCCCCGTCGTCTTCAGGTTGAAGAAGTGATGGATCTAACATGCATACGTGGATCACGACACAGATATTTAATTGAAATTGTAGCATTTCAAACGTTCTTTTCCTCCCCTGGGGAGGAAAAGAACGTTTATTGTTAGTTTCTACAATTTTCGCGGGAAGGGAAACAAAGAGGATGTCCAGATGCTCTTAATTACGTACAATTTTCTTTAATGATGAAATTTAACACTGGATCTGTTCGAAAAATTTGGACATGGTAAAATTCCCTTGTATCCCCATTTCCCTAAAGGGGGGGTGCTGAAAAATCCCTCTTCTTTAGAAGAAGGACAAAGGGGGATGTTAAAATCCACCTGATTGAATGCAATTTATTTTAACGATTCAAAAATTTTCGGTCCCCTCTTGTCTAACACTTGACAGAATAGGGCGAGACTGTATTATATACAAACTCTCCGCTATGAAGCAGGCTTTCCGAAACACGAATAATACTCCCCCGAAATTTGGAGTGGGAATAAGATGAATCTAAAAAGTGAGTATAGTGCTATTGTGATTGGAGCAGGACCCGCGGGATCTTCCGCAGCTTATGCACTTGCAAAAAATGGCGTAGATGTTCTCTTAGTTGAAAAGCAGAGAGAAGTTGGAAAAGATATTTTTTGTGCAGAAGGTATATCTGGTAACACACTCAATTTAGTAAAGAAGACCTTTGACATTGAAGAACCACAGAAATTCATTGCAACTCGTGTAAATTCAGTGAGAATTATTTCTCCGGAGCTGGATTATTTTGATGTTTATAGAGAAGACATGGGGGTAATTTTAGAAAGAAAGATATTTGACAGAACACTTGCAGAAAAAGCGGTTTCGAAAGGTGCTCATCTCGCGGTGAGTACGAAATTCCTTGACGCGAGGAGAGTGGGAGATAAAATAGAGGTTGATCTAATGAGGAGTGGAAAGCGCGAATCTGTCAGGACTGCGATTCTGATCGGCGCCGATGGTCCTGCTTCTGCCGTTGCCACTTCAATGGGGCTAAATATGGATGTGGGCAATGAAAATATTCACAAGTGCGCCCAATTTTTGATCTACGACGGTAAGATTGAAAGTAACAGGATGGATTTTTTATTTTCTAAAAAATATTCACCCTCAGGATATGCATGGACTTTTCCAAAAGGCAAGGGATTAGCAAATTTTGGGGTGGGTATACTTTCGGATAAGAAAGAGGACCCAATGGAGTATCTTGAGCAACTCTTGAGAGATTTTTACCCGGATGCGAGAGTTATTGGATGGTTAAAGGGAGTTGTTCCTACAGGTGGGAATTTAAAGAAAATTTATGCAGATAATTTGATCGTGGCCGGGGACGCTGCCCGTCTTGCCGATCCATTAACAGGAGGAGGCATTGCAGCAGCAATAATTAGTGGGCATCTTGCCGGAGAAACCGCTATTGAAGCATTGGAAGCGGGTGATTTCAGTGAAAAATTTTTAAAGAAGTATGAGAAAAGGGTCTGGCAGGAGCTGGGAGTTGACTATAAAATATCACTGATAATCAGAGAGTATTTGAAAAATTATACAGATGAGAGGATAATAAAGTTATATAGAGTTCTCAAACATCTCTTCGGAGGGAAAAATTTACAGTCCATCAAACTTACGGATTTATTCATTAGTAGCTTGAAAAATTCAAAGGAACTTGTCGGTCTTCTTCTTGGGAGCGGAGGTGATGCGATATTCAACAGTTTACGAAAGATTATTTTCACAGGAAAGTAAGCCCGGAATTCTGGTTCTGATAGACCCGGATAAGGTCGATCGGGACAGCGTTGAGGAGATTGTGCAAAAGATCAATGAACATGATGGAGTGAAGGCAATTCTTGTGGGAACGAGTGTTCTACTTTCGGATGATTTTGATGAATTTGTTTCAAGAGTCAGGAAGGTTTCTAAGTTCCCTGTGATAATTTTTCCGGGAAACTCGTTGCAGGTTTCAAAAAATGCAGATGCGTTTCTCCTACCGTCTTTGATAAGTGGAAGAAATCCAGATTTCTTAATAGGAGAACATGTGAAAATAGCGGTATTTCTCAAAAATTCAGGAATAGAGGTTATTCCTACGGGATATATGCTTGTTGAGTCGGGGAATTATACTTCGGTAGAATATATATCCTTTACAAGGCCTATTCCACGTGAAAAGATAGATATTGCTATTGCACACGCGGTTGCCGGTGAGCTTCTGGGTTTGAAATTACTTTACCTGGAGGCAGGTTCCGGCGCTAAGTATCCGGTTCCACCTGAGATGATTAAGAGCGTTGTAGATTCGGTTTCCATACCTGTGATTGTGGGTGGAGGATTGAGAACACGGAAAGATGTGGAAAACGCTATAAATTCAGGGGCAAGCCACGTAGTAATTGGGACTGCGTTTGAGGAGGATCCGGAGATTCTCCAGGAGGTGTTATGAAAATATTAGAAAAGACACGACTCACGTTGAAAGATCTTAAAGAAAACCCTAAAATTCGGCACTTTGTTCACAAAGCTGATGAAACCCTTGCAGCCCTCGGTTACACAGAACACGGAGAAAGACATGTCTCTCTGGTGGCCAAAAGGGCTGGGAAGATACTGAGGGAGCTTGGTTACCCTGAAAGAACAGCTGAGCTTGCTGAAATAGCGGGCTATCTACATGATGTAGGTAATCTAATTAATAGAGAGTATCATGCCCAGACTGGTGCTGTTATTGCTTACAAGCTACTTGAGGAACTCGGGATGGATTACGAGGAGCTGGCGGAAGTTATGATGGCGATTGGTAATCACCATGAGGAGGATGGTACTCCGGTTTCTCCTGTGGCGGCAGCATTAATCCTTGCTGATAAATCTGACGTTCACAGGTCGCGTGTTAGGCCCATTGGTAATATTAAGGAAGATATTCATGATAGAGTGAACTACGCCGCCACATTTTCCAAAATTATCATAGACAGAGAGAAGAAGATCATAACATATAAAATTGAAATTGACACAGATATTGCTCCAGTAATGGAGTATTTTCAGATCTTTTTATCAAGGATGCTGATTGCATCAAAGGCAGCTAAAAAATTGGGGTGTAAGTTCGAATTGATCATTAATGATACAAAAATGATTTAATTCCCATAAGATAAACCCAAAGGAGGTAAGATAAGTATGACTCTTCAAGAGTTAAGGAAGAAGAAGATTGCAGAGCTTTACGAAATAGCAAAACAACTCAATATTGTTAACTATTCAAGTTACAGAAAGGAAGAATTAATTAAAAGGATCCTCGACGCTGAGGCGGAAAAAGACGGAAAACAGTTCAGGGAGGGTGTATTAGAAATTCATCAGGATGGTGGATTCGGATTCCTAAGACTGAAGGAATACAACTACAATCCGAGTCCACATGACATCTACGTGTCACCATCCCAGATAAAAAAATTCGGTCTGAGGCCGGGAGACGAGATCAGCGGGTTCATAAGACCACCGAAGGAGAGCGAGAAATTCCCGGCACTTATCAAGATTGAGGCTGTGAATGGATTACCACCAGAGGAAATCAGATATAGGCCCACGTTTGAGAAATTAACTCCATTCTATCCGACTGAGAAGATAAACCTCGAAGTTCCAGATGCAGAAGATCTCTCCATGAGAATAGTTGACTTATTTGTACCTATTGGAAAAGGCCAGCGCGGGCTGATTGTGTCACCTCCAAGAGCTGGAAAGACTGTGCTTCTTCAGCAAATCGCCAATTCCATAAAGAGAAATCATCCTGAAATTTACCTGATCATTCTTTTGATCGATGAGAGACCGGAGGAAGTGACTGACTTTAAGCGTAAGGTAGAGGCCGAGGTTATAAGCTCTACGTTTGATCAACCCGCAGAAAAGCACACACACGTGGCAGAAGTGGTTCTTGAGAGGGCAAAGAGACTCGTTGAAGTTGGCAAAGATGTAGTTATTCTTCTTGACTCTCTCACGAGACTTGCACGTGCATATAACGTGGTGACGCCTCATTCAGGAAGAACCCTGACAGGTGGCATAGATTCTACGGCTTTGATAAAACCGAAGAAATTCTTTGGCTCTGCAAGAAATATTGAAGAGGGTGGCAGCCTGACGATAATTGCCACTGCACTTATTGAAACAGGATCTCGTATGGACGATGTGATCTTTGAGGAATTCAAAGGAACCGGTAACATGGAGCTTGTTCTCGACAGAAAACTCGCCGACAGAAGAATATTCCCCGCAATTGACCTCAACAAGTCAGGAACAAGACGTGAGGAACTCTTGCTGCCCAAGGATGTATTGAACAAGGTGTGGATTCTGAGAAAAGTACTATCAGAAATGAATCCAGTTGAAGCCATGGAATTTCTCCAGGAAAAAATGAGACTAACCGTCAGTAACTCTGAATTTTTAAAGAGCCTGACGGAGAGTAAATTCTCCTATGTATAGTCTATTCACACTTTTATTAGCAGCGAACTTTCTATTTCCGTTAAAAATTCATCCCCTAATAACTTCGGGCTTTGGGGAATTCAGGCTGCTAAGATTCCATGCTGGAATGGATTTTTCAACTGGTGGACGTACAGGATTCCCGGTTTACGCTGCAGCTGATGGTAGGGTTGTTCGGATAAGAGCATCTTACTGGGGATACGGTAAGGTGATTTACTTCCAGGATGATAGTACAGGGCACATCTTTGTTTACGCCCATCTCTCAAGATTCCGTCCCGAACTGGAAAGATACGTCTATGAACTGCAGATTAAGCATCAGAAGTACAGGATCAACGATTTTCCCAAAGATACGTTCCATTTTAAGAAAGGGGAGTTATTGGCCTGGACCGGTAAGACGGGAACCCGTTCACCACATCTGCACTTTGAGATTAGGAATAAGGAGAATGAACCCATAAATCCTTTTTTTCTATACAGGTTACCTGACACAACTACACCTGATATTGACTCTTTCCGTATTGTTTCCTGTAAAAATGGTGAAGTATTTTCAAAGGCACAGGCCAAAGATGGAATCATTCTTTACGCAAAAAAGCCTTTCATAATCGAGGCTATAGCCTACGATCCTGTGGACAATGGGAATGTTACTGCACCTTACAAAATTGAGCTCTGGCACGGGAGTGATCTTGTCTATGCGGTTGAATTTGACACATTCAATTACAGTTATCAGCGAGCTTCTGCAGTATTTTATAGTCTGGAAGGCGCACGTTTTGGTAAAAAATGGATAAGACTGTGTAACCCACCAGGATTTACAAATCCATTCCAGATTACTTCTCCTGAATGCTATAAGGATTTTGGCCACTACAAGATAGTGGTTAGCGATTTTTATGGACATAAGAGATCAATTTCATTTTATGTGAAAAATGGAGAAGAACCGCCTGACACGTTAAAGTGGGACTTCACGACCGGACATTTAAAACTCAGATTTTCAACTGATGCAATATACGCCAGGGGGAGTTTCAAATTACTTGCCGGGAAAGTTAGGAAGAGATTCAAAAACGGTATCGCACGCCTGGATGGAAGGGAAAGGATTGTCCTTGTAAGTGGAAAGGATACTTTGAAAATTTTGAAAAGGACTATTCCTGTGAGAGGCGGGTATGTTGAGCTTGGTCCATATACAATTGGGGTTGTGGATAAAGGCGTTCTTTACAATTCAAATGTTTATTACATGCATTTCAGGGACAGAGACTATATTTATCCTGTGGTATTACCTATAAACAGAAAAATCACCATGATTAGATTGACACCTGAAAAGGTTGGTATTTTCAATTTTGACAAACGTCATAAGAAATGGGACTTTGTTGGTAAGGATACGACAAGACTTCTCACCCTGGGAACGTTTAAACTGCTTAAAGACACTGAACCCCCTACAGCAAAATTTGTAAAAATTACGACAAAGAGGATAGAGATTAGAGTTCATGACAACCTATCTGGTATCAACAGCGATTCCATCAGTTTCTATCTAGACGGAAAATGGCAGCCGGTTCATTACTATTTTGATCTGAAACTCCTTGTTTACGAGCCGCCTTTCAGAATCAAGAAAGGAAAACACAGCTATAAACTGGTAATAGCTGATCCTCTGGGTAATAAAAAGGAGCTCAAAGGGACAATCGTTGTAAGATGAAGAAACCCCGCTCAAGATTAGGTCAGGTTTTTCTTAAAGACAGGAATATACTGGACAAAATAGTCCGATATTCAAATGTGCAGGAGGGTGAATGGGTACTTGAAATTGGCCCGGGAAGAGGGGCACTGACGGAGTTCCTACTTTTTAAAGGCGTGAATGTTATTGCCTTCGAAATAGATCCCTCACTTGTTTCTGAGTTGAAAAGAAGATATGGTTTGCTTCTAAACGACAGACTTTTTCTTGTCGAAGAAGATTTCCTGAAAGTAGATGTTGAGAAAGAACTTGTAGAGCGTGGTATCCAGGTGCCTATAAAGGTTGTTTCCAACATCCCCTACTACATTACAACCCCGATAATAACAAAGTTGATTGAGACTAAAAACCTGTTCAATGAAATTTTTTTGACCATACAGAAAGAAGTGGCAGAAAGAATTGTTGCAAAGCCAGGGACATCTCAATATGGTTCCCTTACGCTTTACCTTAAAATGTTTTTTGACGTCGAGATTCTCTTTAACATACCCAGAACGTGTTTCAGACCCATCCCCAAAGTCGACTCGTCATTTGTGAGATTCAGGGTAAGAGAAAAACCTCCAATTGATGTTAAGGATACCAGATTCCTTGAGAGATTGATCAGATTTTCTTTTGGCGGAAGGAGAAAAAAAATCAAAACTGTCTTGAGAAACAATTTTGGAAAGTTGCCATTTGATGAGATAGAGGAAGCATCAGGCATTTCCCTTGATAGAAGGGGAGAAACCCTATCGCTCGAGGAGTTCGAACGTCTGGCCCGCGCTGTCAAAAACAACCTGAAGAGGTAGGCTTTAAAGAATAGATTATCCCCTTTTAAATTTTTAGCAGTACTGGTAATTTCAAAGTTCCACTGTTAAAAGGTGATACGGTATGATTTTCGTTCTTCTTATTCAGTGAGGAGGAAATTTAGATTTTTAAAGCTGACCTTTGTAATCCACATTTTCCATTCTTGATAGTTAGTTTTTGCCACCATTAACTTCATGGCACACCCTTCCGGAGGTAAGATCATGGGAATTTTTGACGGTAAAAATGTAATTGTTACAGGGGCATCGTCTGGTATTGGCAAGGCAATAGCCTTCAAATTTGCTACTGAGGGAGCATTTGTCGCACTTGTTTCAAGAAGTGAGGAGAAACTTAGAGAAAATGTAGAGAATATAAAGCAGGCAGGTGGAAAAGCGGTGTTTTACACAGCAGATGTCCGTGATTTTGACAGGGTTCAGGAAATTGTTAAGGATTTTCACAAAAATGTGGGAAGTATCGATATTCTTGTAAATAACGCAGGCGCTACCAGGGATAAGTTTCTCATTCAAATGAAGGAAGAGGATTTCACGGAGATCATCGATATAAATCTGAAAGGGACTTTCAACTTTTCAAAAGCAGTTTCAAGAATTATGCTGAGGCAGAAGAGCGGGGTAATTATCAATATCTCCTCCGTTGTAGGTATAACAGGGAATCCAGGTCAGGCCAATTATGCAGCTTCGAAGGCGGGGATTATTGCATTTACTAAATCTCTTGCAAAGGAACTTGGCTCAAGAAATATACGTGTCATTGCTGTGGCTCCAGGCTTTGTTGAAACCGCTATGACTTCTGGTTTACCAGAAGAGGTCAAAGAGACCTACCTCCAATCCATCGCAGTAAGAAGATTTGGAACACCTGAAGATATTGCCAATGTGGTTAAATTCCTCGCGTCACCTGATGCAGGTTACATCTCAGGTCAGGTTATCGTTGTGGATGGAGGTATGATATAATGGACATCTATTCTTATATCCCCGACGAAGATTATCCCAAATACGATGGATTTCTCTCGTTTCTGGGGATGTACGAAGATCGTCGGAGAATCACAAATTACAGAAGGTGCATGAAAAGGTACAGAAGCAAGATAAAAAATGGAGTCACTATCGAGGCGGGCGCAGGATTTGGTATCTTCACCGAATACTTGCTTAAACTCGGCGCTAAAAAAGTTTATGCCGTGGAAGAGAACGAACTAATGCTAAAGATTCTTAAAAACAAGTTCAAAGATAATCCCAGAGTTGTGATAGTGGAAGGACTAATTGAAGACTTTGAACCCGATGAAAAAATTGATTTCCTCGTTCATGATTTCTGGGGTTCTCTGCTTTACGATGAAAATCTTATATCCCTTGAACGATTAAAATTTCAGCCCGATGTCATTTTCCCCAATAAAGGTGAGCTTCGGTACAGTGTTTTTGAACTCGAAGCATTCAACGACAAAATTGTGACAAAGGAAATTCTCGATATTTTAGAAGGAGTTTTGGTTTCTGATCTGATCCCAACAAGAGAAATCCCTTTAAAAAAAGTGGCTTACACCTGGTCAGTGTTTGATGGACTTAAAAAGGTTGATTCAAAACTTCCCGTAAAGGGCGACGTTCTTGTTTTTGGAATAAAAATTTACCATAACGAAGAAGAGATATGTCGTACACATTACTGCTCCAATTGGCCCTATATCTGG
>JALSOD010000128.1 GCA_026986655.1 Caldifarciminota bacterium
TTGGAGATCTGGAACGCAGGAGAACTACCACCGCCTTTAAAGCCCGAAGATTTGCACGGACCACATTCATCAGTGTTAAGAAACCCTTTGCTTGCCCAGACCTTTTACTTTGCTGGACTGGTTGAGCGTTGGGGCACGGGAACCGTCAGGATCATTGAACTCTGCCGAGCTCAAGGCTTGCCGGAGCCCGATTTTCAGAACCAACAGGGCGGTTTTCTGGTAACTTTCTTCAAGGACCCTTATGTTCCTGAACGCTTGCGGCAGATGGGATTAACAGAACGCCAACTTCAAATCATTGCCGTCTTGCGCCGGGCTGGCAGCGTATCTGTAGGCGACCTGCATAGATTGTTTCCTGATGTATCAAGCAAAACCATACAGCGTGATCTCCAGGCATTGGTAAATAAAGGACTATTGAAGGCCTTAGGCGCTAAAAAAGGAAGACGCTATGTTCTGGCTTGATAATGGACATTTAACGGACATATTGGACATGTTTCGGACATTTATCAGACACAATTCCCTATCCGGAAACTGCAAGAAAAGCTGCATTAAAAGGGTCAGAATGGGGCTAAAGGGGTTAGAATGGGGTCAAAAATGAGACAAAGACGCCAAAGAGGGAATGTGGTGCCTGAAATGGAGAAGATTCAACGAGGAAGCCGCCAGGAACGACTACAACCTTTCTCCCTCTCGCTATGTGGCCCCGAAAAGCGAGGAAGAGGTGCTTCCGGTAGAGGTGGCTCTGGCGAGATTGAGGGAGGCGGAGGAGGAGAGGATGGAAGTGGATAATAGACTATATGAAGTTTTACAAAGTTTAGGTCTATGAAGGGGGCCGAAAATGTCTGTGCCAGACAAGCTTTTTGATGACATAAACCGAGTTTATAACGGTCCGGCAGAATTTGCTGAATCAATATTTAATTATTTAAATCGTTCAGCACGTCCTGAATCTCAAAAAGTTCGTGAACTGCTTGAGGAGTGGTTTAGTAAATATCCTGATGAAGAAAAAGAAGACCTTAAAAACCGCTTGCGATCTGATGATTGGAGTTTTTACTCGGCATTTTTTGAACTTTATCTTTACAATATGCTTTTAAATTTTGGTTTCAACATAGAAATTCATCCTAAAGTAGAGCGAGAGAAACGTCTAGAATTTAAAGTTTTTAAACAAGGAAACTCACTCTTCTTATTAGAGGCTACAACGGTTATGCCTACCGAAGAAGAAAAATCTGCAGAGGCTGTAGAAAGCCATGTTTACGATGTTCTAAACAGAGAAATACACTCATCAGATTTCTTTATCGGAATTGAAATAGCTAAAAGATCTCCCCTTAGCCCTTCAGCTAAAAAAATGAGCAAATTTATTAGCCAGGAATTGCGCCGTTTAAATTACAATGAGCTTATTCAAAAATTGAATAAAAATGGTATAGAAGGTATGCCACGCTGGAAATGGACGGGCAATGGCTGGGAAATTATTTTCTTTCCTATTCCTAAGTCGCCCGAAATGAGGGGAAAAAGAGGAGTCCGTCCTATTGGTATTTTTCCACCAAAAGTCTTCTATATTCGAACAGATAAAAAAGTTAGAAAAAATCTTAAAAAGAAAGCCACAAGATACGGAGAAATAGACTTGCCCTATGTAATAGCTATCAATGTTTTATCAGATGTTGCCTGTGATCGAGAAGATATAGAACTAGCTTTATTTGGCGCATCGCCGCCAAGCAATATTAAAACTTTGACCAAAGTAGATGGATTTTGGTATGGCCCTGAAGGGCCACAAAACCAGAGAGTTAGTGCTGTTCTTATACTAAACAATTTAAGACCTTGGGATATTGCTAAAGTTACTCCAATTTTATGGCATAATCCATGGGCCAAAAGACCATTCAATACTAATTATTGGAAACTTCCACAAATTGTTTTTGATCTAAACAGCAACAAGTTAAAAGAAAATCAAGGAATTAGTGCTCAAGAGCTATTCAAATTAGATTCAACTTGGCCTTTTTAAGATGGCGGACATGGGAAAAGAGAAAAACTTCAAAATGACCGAGCTTGGACTACTTCCCGAGGATTGGGAAGTGGTGAAATTAGGTTTTAGAAGAATCTCGTGATATTGTAAACAATACTATTCTACCTAATGCCGATAAATTACCAGTTCTATCTTTAACCAAAAATTATGGATTAATTCTTCAAAATGAAAGATTTGACAAACGTGTAGCAACTGAAGACATTAGTAAATATAAGATCGTTCGCAAAGGACAAATAGTATATAATCCTTATGTAATATGGGAAGGAGCTATTCATATTTTAAAAAAATACGAAGCAGGAATTGTAAGTCCTGTATATATTGTACTTACTACTAAAGAAAATAAAGCTGATCCTTATTTTCTTGATGCTTGGTTAAGAACGCCGCCTGCTATTGAGGCATACAATCGTTTTGCCTCTGGTGCTGTTAATAGACGAAGAGCTATCCGTAAAAGAGATTTTTTGAACATTAAAATCCCCCTCCCGCCCCTCCCCGAACAGAAGGCCATTGCGCGGGTGCTAAAAACAATTCAAGACGCGATAGAGGCGACGGAGAGGGTTATTGCGGCGGCGAAGGAGCTTAAGAAGAGCCTTATGCGGCATCTTTTCACCTACGGTCCGGTGCCGGTCTCTGAGGCTCCCTGCCTCCGCCTCAAACAAACCGAAATCGGCCCCATCCCCGAAGATTGGGAAGTGGTGAGGTTGGGGGAGGTTGGAAGTTTTCAATATGGATATACAGAAAAAGCTGTTTGGGAAGAAATTGGACCGAAATTTTTAAGAATTACAGACATAGATTTAGAAACAGGCTTTATTAATTGGGAACAGGTGCCTTATTGTAAAATCTCTGATGGAGATTTCTCAAAATTCAAACTTAAAAAGGGAGATATATTAATTGCTCGAATAGGTGCTACTACAGGCAAAACTTGTATAATAACTAGCAATTATAAAGCAGTTTTTGCTTCATATTTAATCAAATTTTCGCCATCTGATAAGCTAGACAACTTGTTTGCTTTCTATTTTACTCAGACCAAACAGTACTGGGATCAAATCCAAGAAAATAAAGAAGGTAAACTTAAAAAAGGAATTAGTGCAAAATTATTGTCTCAATTTTCTATCCCCCTCCCAACCCTCCCCACCCAG
>JALSOD010000129.1 GCA_026986655.1 Caldifarciminota bacterium
CAGTGCATTTAATATTTACGAGGATGATAAGTACGGTGAGGATTATTGTATATAGAATGTATGGGTATGCATTTACGTAAAAACATGGGTAATGTCAGCTTTCTAAAGGGATTTGAGATTTACATACGTTCAACTAATAGTTTTTTTCATCTAAAAATCGGTAAAGGTATTTTACAATTGGGTCGTGTATGGAAATTCAACAAGACCTATAGGAATTAATCGTATTATACCTGGGAAATTGTGTCACGTGAATTCATTAGCCTGATCGAGTTCAAAAATCGTGGAAAGGGGGAAAATCCCCTGTATCTCCAGTTTAGTATCCCCTCTTTTCAATCTCTCTTGCATATTCCAGAATTCTCATAGCGAGTCTGTAATGGATTCTCTCAATCATTTTTCCATCGAGTGTCGTTACTCCTCTTCCCTGTGATAGTGCTTCTTCAAATACCTCTTTCACCCTTTTCGCCCATACAATCTCCTCAGATGACGGAGAGAAAATTTTGTTTATAATCTCTAATTGGGAGGGATGAATTGCAGTTTTTCCATCGAATCCCATGGTTCTCGCGAATTTTGCCTGTCTTTCAAGGGATTCTTGATCCTGAAGATCGAAGGCAGGGGTATCGAGGACGAATAAATTATGGGCTCTTGCCACTGTTACGGTTACGGACATGAAGTATATTAACTCCTCTCTGAATCTTGTTAATTCCATGTTTAACTCACCTGTAAGGTCAGCGGCGCCAAAGAAAAAACCGATAAGTCTTCTGCATTGGGCGATATTTCTAAGGTTTAGAATAGCCTGTGGAGTCTCTATCATCGCAACGAGAGGTAGATTACCAAGGACTTCGTGGGCCATTTCGAGATCGCGGTAATCCTTTACCTTCGGGATAACTACAGCATCTGGCTGGAGTCGGGACACCACTATCGCATCTTCTCGACCCCAGGGTGTGTCAAATGCATTTATCCTGATAAATACATTCCTTGGGCCGTAATCAAGCTCGGCAAAAAGATCACTCAATCTTTTCCTTGAATTTTCTTTTTCTTCAGGTGCGACAGCATCTTCAAGGTCAAGGATGACTCCATCAGCAGGGAAATTTTGGGCCTTTCTCATCATTTTCTCACTATGGGTTGGCACAAAAATGAAAGATCTGACAATCATTTATTACCTCCTATTTCTCTTACCACTTAACCTCACTCAAAATGTTTTGAGATAGAATTAAAGTAGGCTTCTTTTATATCGTCAAGTGGTACAGAGGTTCCATTAAAGGATAAATATGGGGATTCTGATACACGTCCAAGGATTTCAAAGGTCATTGAGCCCATGAGTTTTTTAAATTTTTCAAGATTTTCTGGAGATACTGTGACAACAAATCTCGATTGCCACTCTCCGAAGGCTGAGATTTCATCAAATTCCGGGGTAAGTCCAGCGCCATAATTTCCGTAGATAAGCATCTCAGAAATGGCAATTAGAAGACCTCCATCGCTTACGTCATGAACTGCGTTAAATACTTGCTTCTCAATGGCTAAGAGAATTCTTTCCTGAAGTTCCCATTCAAATGCAAGGTCTGCAGTATCGATTTTCCCCTCAAAGTTCTTGTAAAATAACCGTAAGAACTCACTTCCTCCAATATCTCCGTTCCTTTTTCCGATGACAAAGATCAGGTCTCCCGGGGCTTTGACCTGCATATCCATTCTTCTCTCAATATTTTCGATAAATCCGACCATTCCAACGATTGGAGTGGGATAGATTTTTTGGGTTTCGGACTGGTTGTAAAAGCTGACGTTTCCGGAAACAAATGGAATGTTGAAGAATCGAGCGGCTTCGTTCATCCCCCTGACTGCCTCTTTGAACGTCCAGAAGACTTCTGGATCGTTAGGATTGGCAAAGTTGAGACCATCAGTGATGCCGATGGGTTTTGCACCAACTGCGACGAGATTTCTCATGGCCTCAAGAATCGTATTTTTTCCGCCCTCATAGGGGTCAAGATAGACGAATCTTCCGTTCCCATCTATTGTTACAGCAATCCCAAAAGATTTCCCTTTTATCCTCAGCACAGCGGCATCGCCACGTCCTGGCAGGAGCACGGTGTTTGTCCCGACCATGTGATCGTACTGGGTAAAAACCCATTCCTTGCTTGCTATGTTGGGTGATGAGAGAATTTTCAGGAGTTTTTCTGCAATGTCATCCTTTGATGGAGTTATGTTGATTTTGCGGTTTTTTTCTAAGTAGTTGGGTTTATGGGCGGGTAAATCTCTTATTGGAACACCTTCTGTGAGGGCAAAAATTGGTATTTCGCCGACGATTTCGTTGCCTTTTTTTATCCTGAAAACTGGTTCCTCAATCACTTCACCAATGATTGCGAAATCTATGTCCCATTTATCCGCGATTTTTTTAACTTTTTCAACACCCTCTGGTCTCACGGCTATGACCATCCGTTCCTGAGACTCTGAGAGCATTATCTCGTATGGGGTCATATCGTCAGATCTTGTCGGTACTGTGTTAATGTCGATTTCAACACCAACGCCAGATTTTGACGCCATCTCAGGTGGTGTTGTAGAGAGGCCACCAGCTCCAAGATCCTGAATGCCCTCTACCTCAGGGATTTCGATAATTTCCATCGTCGCCTCGATCAAAAGTTTTTCCATAAACGGGTCGCCGACCTGCACGTTGGCTACCTTTTCTTCCGATTCTCCAACAAGGTCTTCCGAGGCAAAGGTAGCACCGTGGATTCCATCCCTGCCTGTTTTGTTACCTATCAAAATTAATTTGTTTCCGGGCCTCCCCGCCCGACTCATTTTTATTTTATTGAGTTCTACGAGCCCAACTGCCATGACATTCACGAGGCAGTTGTCTTCGTATGGATCTTCAAAGTAGACTTCACCACCAACGGTGGGAACACCTATGCAATTCCCGTAAAAACTGATGCCACTTACAACTCCTTCGAATAGATGTTTTGATCGTTCAGATGAAAGGGGGCCAAATCTTAGGGAATCTAAAAGTGCAATCGGCCGTGCCCCCATCGAGATAACATCACGAATTATTCCCCCGATACCAGTTGCAGCTCCGTGGAATGGCTCAACAGCGGATGGATGGTTGTGGCTTTCAACCTTAAAAGATACACCTAAT
>JALSOD010000130.1 GCA_026986655.1 Caldifarciminota bacterium
TCTTCAGCGATCCAGAATATTTAGTTAATCAGGCGATAACTTTTGGACTTTTCAACGGAAAAGAGGTTTTAAGCGTGGCTTCGGCGCTTGTTCATCTTCCAGAGGTTTGGGTTTTAGGTGCGGTTGCCACGCGAGAGAATATGAGAAATCGCGGTTATGCAACAAGGGTGCTCAGGCATTTCATGAGTATTGCTTATGGAAAAACTAAAAATGTAGTCCTTTGGGTTAGATCCGACAATGAGCCAGCCATTCACATTTACAAGAAATTTGGGTTTGAAAAAATAGACGAAGAATGCTGGGTAAACATTGGAATTAGCATCATACCCTAAAAATAAGAGTCACCTACGCCACTGTCTTTAGATGCCCTTTTGTATATTTTATCAATTATTGTTGCTACCTGATCCTTCGGTAAGTTGAGCTTAGTGGCCAAATACTCCTCAACTTCCTCCTTTTTCATTCCACTCTTTCTTTTCTCGTCTACCACCGTGACGATGTTCTCCATAGTTATCTGAATAAGATCATTTTCCAGACCCAACGAGGAAGCAACCCTGAACAATCCACTTAGCAACAATTCCATATAGTTATTCAGGGTGTCATGATCCACTCGTGCCGTCTCCACCTCTCCCAAAAGAATGACATACAGGTCATCGCCCACAAGTCCTGTTTTTATGTAAGGTAGTTCAGTATTTATTTTAAGAAGATTGCGATAAATCTCCATTCGGGCGGTTGGCTCCATGCTGTCCGTTGGATAGTCAATCTCAACCATTATGGTAGTGTTGTAGTTGTCAATTCTGAAAACAATAGGAACGGGAAACCTCAAATGGCTTGCCACCAAAATTATGGCATTTTCATCCTGCTCTTTTTTTACTTCCCACGGTAAATCCACTATGTTTTCTGCATCATCTTTGCCCTCTCTTAGCCATTTTTCAATAATGTCAGCCTTTTTGTTTTTCATATAACGGACAACGAAAATGGTGTATTTAAAATTTTTCAAAATAAAAGAATAAAAGGGAAAGGATGGTGGCTTAAGCGTAAACTTCAATTTTAGGCGCTTCAATTCCCACCAAGTCATCTGTTAGCTCGTACATTATGCTCAGTATTCCAGCCACAACTTCTGCCCGCTTGTCCTCCAGCTCCCACATTGCAGCTTCAAGGTCCGCAATACTATGTGTGCTCATCCACTCCTTAACCCTCTTGGGTATTCTCGGCCTTCGGGGAAACTTATCATCCATACATTACACCTCCTGTCATTTTTTTGTCAGACAACTATACGACAAAGTGGTATTTAAAGGTTTCGCGAAAAATTACCATTTGTGTTATCTGAAAAATATTAACAGCCGGAAGTGGTTCAATAGCTGCCTTAGAGAGGGTAGAAAGTAAGAACAGGTGGTAATTCCAGAGATTACTCATGAGTGGATAATCGGCGAAGGAATTTTCGGTCAACATACGGTGCAAATCACCAAAATTTTTAATAGCCAAAAACAATCAGGTAAAGCGGGCAGGGGTTACCGAGCCAGGTCAAAGGTGCCAGATTCAGGGTCTGGTCCCGTAGGGGTTCGAGGGTTCAAATCCCTCCCCCTGCACTTATGGAAGTGGAAATAAAAGCCAAAATTGATGATGCTAATGAGTTTATAAAAATGATAGAAGGTATGGGTGCAAGGTTCATAAAAGAAAAATTAGAAGTAGATTGGTATTTTAATCATCCATGCAGGGACTTTGCAGAAACAGATGAAGCTCTGAGAATACGAAGCGATAACACTCTGACATATAAAGGCCCAAAGGTTGATAAGCTCACAAAAAGCAGAGAGGAGCATTACATAAGTTTCAACAGCGCTGGCGATATGAAGAAAATACTTTTAGATTTGGGCTTTAAAGAGGTAGCTAAAGTTGAAAAAAGGAGAAAATACTACACTTTTGAAGATCTCACAGTATGCGTGGATTCTGTAAAAGATTTGGGCAGTTATGTGGAAATTGAATGTATAGGTGAGTATCAACCTTGTAAAGAAAAAGTTATAGCATTGGCAAATAAACTAAATATTAAAAATTTTGAGAGAAAATCATATCTTGAGCTTGTTCTTCAAAGAGGGGAAATGTGAATTATTTTTCCTTCTCTTATTGATTTCAAAAGTTTTTTTCCGTTGGTTGTGCTCTTTCTAATGTTTATGTATCCTTCTCCAGAAACAACAGCATTGAAAAGATGAATATTATCAGCATATACCTCTACGCGACGATGTGATAGCTCAGGACCCACAATAAGTCGTACTGTCTTTTTGCGAATCTCAATTTCAACCTCTCTGGTCTCTTTCTCTCTTTTCAATTCATTTGCTTCCATTGGTTCAACATTTAGTGATATGCCTAACTCACGTTCCAATCGTTCCACATTCTTTCCACCTTTGCCAATGACGGACGAAATTCCAGATTCACTCACATAGAGAGTCGCACTTTTATCTCCGGTGACATTGGCTTTTACATTTAGCCCGGGATGCTTCTTCTTCACTCTTCTTTCAATTTCATATTCTGCAAGCCTGTATATTGCACGGGACTCTTCATTTACAGGAACAACAACCACCTGCTCTCCAAAGCTGTATATTTCATAGACCAATTTATCATCGGATAATTCACGCACTTCAATCACCGGTCTTGCAAGGTCCTCCTCGCTCATACCACTTGGGACCTTTACAACATATTTCAATGTCAGCACGGATGCTATATCTCCTTTTTCAATATGAATCACAGTATCAACTATTTGTGGTATCATGCCCAACTCCACGCGCCCTATAAAGCGCTGCACCGCATCCACGGCCCTTGTGGCATGCACAACTCCCACCATGCCAACTCCTGCAAGTCTGAGGTCTGAAAATACCTTAAAATCAGATGTGGTACGCATTTCGTCAAATATGGTGTAATCTGGACGCACCAATAGAAGGATATCTCCAGTTCTCTCCATACTTCCTTCCAGCGCAGTGTACTGTGTGATTTTTTCATCAAGCATGAGGTCCCGGGGCTTTTCCATGGTTTTCACTATCTTATTCAGAGAGGCATAGTACTCCGCAAGAGCTTGTACAAAAGTGCTCTTCCCCGCTCCGGGGGAGCCAGAGACCAAAATACCTTCCGCCCT
>JALSOD010000131.1 GCA_026986655.1 Caldifarciminota bacterium
CCAATGATAAGTGGCACGAAAACCAGACGATTTTCCAAGCAAAAGGGCTTCTTGAAGAATGCTCACAGCTCTGTCTTCATCTCCATGTCTGTAACGTATCCAAGCCATGTGCATAAGGCTTGTAAATACTTGCATAAGGTTGCCACGTTTTTTTGCCTCATCTATTATCCCATCTAAAATGTCTTGTGCCTCATGAAATTGTCCCTGTCCCGCAAGGGCCAAGGCCAAAAGACTTTTGGCAGCTTCAGCAAAAACTTCGCCTTTAATTTTTTCAAAAAGCAAGATAGACTGTTCAGCAGCCAAACGTGCTTCCTGATAATTTTCTTCAATCAGACACTTTTGGGCCAATAGTTCAAAGGTTGTAGCCCTAGAAAAGGTACTTCTCATAGATAGGCTCTCTATTTCTTCTATGACCTTTTGTGCATCTTCAAGCTTTTCCTGGCAAAGAAGCCCTTCCAAAAGTCTTATTTGCAGATGTTCTTCGTGGATATAAAGCCCCCAATCTCTGGAATACTCGATAAAGCTTTGGATACGCTTTACGCAATGGTCAAACCTGCCAATGAACACCTCATGGATAGATGCAAGAAAGTGAAACATAAACTTGTGAGGAGGGTACTCAGGACATCTTTCAAAAATATTTGAGGCCTTACGGAAAATTTCCTCTGCCTTGAAAACTTGTCCGGCTGAGTCGTATGCTATAGCGGCATAAATCTGCACATAGCTTAAAAACATTTCCATGCCAACCATTTTTGACATGATTTTCTGAGCTTTTTCAAAACAAGCCACTGCCTTTTTAGAATCGCCCTTATGAAGCAGATACAAAATTCCTGCATACCCGGGCAGCATGGCATCTGCTACATATGGACCTTCTTCGGGCATTTGATCCATTATCCTTTCAGCCTCATTCAAAAGCAGACCTACAATGGAGAAATCTTCGCCGTAATATTGGGCCGTATCTAACAATTCAGCAATTACTGCTTTTATGCCAATTATTTCATTATCTTTTTTAAATCCCTCGAGTGCCCCTTTAAAAAATTCTATAGCTTTTGATGGTTCATGAAATTTAAGGAGGGTTCCTGTGCCATAAAGACTCCAAGGTAAAAAGGTAAATTGCGATCCTTCGAGATACTCCAAACATCTTTTAAGAGTGAACAATCTGCCACTATTTACCCAGTCAAGACAGTTCATCCCGAGGATGTCATAAATTTCTTCCACCGCATTTACTTCCATAAGTGACTGAAATGCTTCCTCATAATATCCTGCCTCACAAAGTAAACTGGTTACTTTCTTAATGTGTTTTTTATAACTCACGGGGTCGATTGAACGTCTTGCCTCTTGCCTCAGATATTCCCGAAAAAGGTCATGAATTCTATAAACAGGGGTTCCTTTTTGGAGGTGGGTTACAAAAAAACCCTCTTCAGCAAGGCGGTCTAAAATTGATACCACTTGCTTAGAGCCAGTGAGTTTTACTGCCAAGCTCGTGGTTACTTCAGGCAAGTGGGCTACCTTTGATAGGAGTGAAACTTCATCAGAAGACAAAGAAGCAAAGTCACTAGGCCAACACTCATAATTCATGGAGTCAGTGTTGGGCAAGATGCCACCACTACTCAGTGCAAGAACTATGTTTGCAACCCAACCGTTTGTCTTGCGAAACAACTCTTCCCTGTCTTGTTTGGGAAGTTTGGTAACAGCCTTGAGCATCAGGAGTTGTTGAAATTCATCAAAAGAAAATTTTAAATGGCTCCAATCTAACCTCAATATAAATTTTTCAAGATTCCAGTCTCTTATGGCAAACGGCAGGGGTCTTCTGCTCAATATAAACAACTTTTCAAAGAGAGTGGATTTTTTCAAAAAAACTTCAATGGCTTTGTGAACCAAGGAGTCTTGTGAAATATTTTGATAGTTGTCCAGCACCAACGCCATTTTATGTGTTTGTGAAATGCCAAAAACAGTTTCGATGAGCTTCTCACTATATCGTTCAATAGAAGGAATCTGTTCTGGAGAAAATTTCGGAAAAGGACACTCACGACCTGCAATCTGCCCAACGCCGTCTAAAATCAAATTGAAAAATGTGACTGGGTCAGAATCTCCTTCATCCAAATTGTACCAAAGAAATGGAATCCCTGAGTCTTGAAGATAGTTAATTACAAAGGTACTCTTTCCACTGCCTGCAGGTGCATTCAACACAACAACTTTTCTATCTTTTGCCTGCCGAACTAAATCAATCAGCCTTGAACGGGCAATCGTTCCCTTGAGATTCGGTGGATATAATTTGAATTTAGAGACCTTGCATGAGGTCACATTCTCCTCCCCATTATCAGCACCGTTTTGATTAATTTGAATTCATTACATAGCTCAAGTCATTAAAATTATAAAGAATTAAAAAAAACGTGGATTATTTCCCTACATGCAAAAAACCCTTAACATGACCAGGGGTTCAAGAGAAAATATTATATTTTTTAGCACTATGCCAATCAGAATGATCTTTTTATCCAACTCTCCACTGTCTGTACGAAATGAAAATGAAGTGGGTGAATTGGGGACAGGCAAATTATGTGAATCGAGACTAATTGCAGGAATAGGTTCCAAACGGTTAAAAATATTTCCTGATGATGGTAGCTCTAATTGACCAATTCACGATGCTTAGAAAACAGAACACAGCATAAAACGGTCGTGATTACTTAAAATCAACCTTTTTTGCCTGAGAAATTGGAATTGGGAATAAAGGACTTTAGCCCCCCGTGGGGATGATCGTTACCTGGCTTGTACTTACTAATACAGATAGATTTTTGGCTACTCTGAAAGCCTTTTAAGAGAATAAACCCCTAAAAGACCAGAGACGGGAACAGGCCTCTTTTCCCTGCGGCATGTAAAATAATCTCTAAAACGTTTGTAACATGAAGATACAAAATCCTTGGTCCCTATTACTGCACTGTCTGTAAAATACCTCGTCCGGTATAGAAGACGTTTTGATACATGGCCTGGTTCTTTATAATGGCCCAAACCTGCCTTTTCATACACATAATTAATATACCTTGCTAAACGGGCACCATTACTAAGGCCATCATGGCCAGGAAGACCAAAATTAAAGGAAAGAAGATCATCCTTGTTAT
>JALSOD010000132.1 GCA_026986655.1 Caldifarciminota bacterium
GAGGTATCCTGTAGATAGTAGGTTAAACCAAGCCCGCCTCCAGTTGTGACTTTACCTGTGAATTTGATGGTTCTCCCTTCAAAGATGGAGACCCCGTTTATGTCGAGTACGTGAACAAATTCCAGAGGAATGGTTTTTGAAAAATCAGGCACAAGGTACATGTTTGTATCCGAAGATACTGAAGAGGAATCTGCTCTCCAGATTTCAACATAAAAATGAACTATACTTCCAAGTGGCTGATGGGGAATCGTATAATAATAGTACGATCCTACAACACTGTCGTGTGTAATTCCGCTCCATTGCCCACCATTCACGCTGTAAAAAAGAGAGTCTGTTAAGAAATTTGTATGTGATAACACGTTCACTGTTACTGACACATCCTGGTCCGGGTCGGGTAGAGTAGGTGTGAAATAAATGGATGTAAATCTTATGGGACAGACCACCTGTTCAACGTCTCTTGCATCTCTTGGCTCGAGTTTGTAATTTCCGTAAGAGAAGGAGAGTGGGCCTGTAATGTTGTAGCAGTTTCCAACAGTTGGAGATGCAGCGTACCCCATGTCATCAACCATGAGTGGACCTGTGCCGTCGTTCACCCACCACTCGCCATACTGGTTTGGAAGACTTTCACAAACTGCTCCCTGAACTGTGAGAAGAACACCTTCCCACATCTCCTGCCCGGCATCATGGGTTGATAGCGTCTCTGGAAAAATTTCGTATCCGTGGACAAGTACAGTTACATTTTGTACACTATCAAGTTCCGTTAAATTGTAGAATTCAAGCACCACTCCGGATAATCTAATGTAATCTCCGCGTACGACTGCTGCATTGGAGTGAACCCATATCCCACTCCAGGGACCCTGAAGGGTATCCTCCATGAAAAATCCATGTTGATACACCCCGGTTACGACTCCCCTTGTAATTACTCTTTGCCCCACATACGGTGATGTTGAAGTTCCCCCCTGAATCTGCTGAATGGTAACTTCTTGTTGAGAAAATAACATCGCTATGAATAGTATCAAATGCATTTCCTACCTCCAAATGAGCCTTTTAATTGAATTATAAGACAGAATTATAACGGTCATCAATAAAGATAGCCAGACCATCCATTCTCCATTTCTATCGTAAAAAGTTTTCCCCTGTATAAGTGGGACTTCTCCCTCGATTATGCCAGATTTAAATTGGTCAAGTTTTTTTAGAATTTTTCCGTCCGGTGCGACAATTGCCGAAATACCGGTTTTTGCCGCTCTTACAAGATACTTCTGGGATTCGATTGCCCTGAAAATTGCAAGGTAAAAGTGCTCCCGTGGTCCCAGTGAATGGCCAAACCATCCGTCATTGGTTATGTTAACAAGAAGGTTCGCTCCCAGATTAACTTCTTTTCTTGCAATCTCTGGGAATATTGATTCAAAACATATCAATACTCCCAGTCTGGCACACTTGACCTGAAGTGGGCGAAAACTCTTCCCGGGTAGGTAGTTACCCTGACCAAGATTTATATTTTTCAAAAAGGGAATTTTATCCTCGAACGGTAGCCATTCTCCAAAAGGCACGAGGTGTGTTTTGTAAAATTTGTTTATGATTGCACCGGTTGGAGAAATTAAAAAGGCCGCATTGTAGAGATTGTACTTATCCTTGCTGATGAATTTGTAATCAGCTGTTCCAAGGAGAATGTAGCTCGGATGCTTTTGGAGTACTTCACTGACAACTTTTTTTGAATTTCTTGACAATCTGTAGTATCCCGGTAGTGAGGATTCAGAAAAGATTATCAAGTCTGGAGTATCTTTCAAGGTAGCATTTAATTTTGAATATGCAGCAAATGTTTCTTCCCATTCCTCTGGATTATCCTGGTACCTTGGCAGTACGTTGGGCTGAAAGATTGCAACCTTCATGGTCTTTTTAGGTGGTAAGGGGTGCTTTTTCAAGTAAAGTCCCCAACCTTCTAAGATAAAGATCAAACCAATTCCCAAAACAGTAAAAATCCATCTTTTCTTTTTCAGCCCTTTTGCTATGAGTACATTTGTCAAAATGATCAAGAAAGATATCCCGAACGGACCAAAAACTCGTGATACCTGGTAAATTGTTAAGTTTTTGAGAAGACCCTCCCAGAGAGGTGACCAGGGAAATCCAAGATCACCGTATGAGCGGATATATTCGATTAACACCCAGAATGAGGGAGCGAGGAAAATCCCGAGATTAGATTCTATAGCGTATCTGAATGAAAGCCCGACAAGACCATAAAAAATTGCAAGATACACAACCATTAAGATAAGGCCAAAAATAAGGAGCTTTTCAATCCCGGATGGAACATCAAGGTAGAGAATCCAGTAAACATGAATGGCACTAAAAATCGCACCACCAATGAGAAACCTGCGAAAGACTTCTTTGTAAGTGTACTTTTTTATAACCAGAAAAACCGGTACGAACGCAATGAAAATTAGATAGGGAACACTAAATGGAGGAAATGAAAGAATGTAAAGCCCAAGACTGAGAATCCAGGGAATCATTTGTTTTCGGTAACCTCATCCTTCTTTTTCTCTTCGGTTTTAGCCTCTTTTCTCCTGCGTCTTGCAAGTTTGGAGAAAAATATCGAGATTTCAAAGAGAAGTATCAGAGGAATAGCTAAAATTGATTGGGTTACCATATCCACTGATGGAGTAATTATCGCAGCAACAACAAAAATCCCCACAATAACGTATTTTCTCTGCTTTGAAAGTTTGTAGGGATCGATGACTCCAATTTCAGATAGGAAGACAATCACAACCGGGAATTCAAATAGAATTCCAAAACTGAAGAGTAGGAGGAGAGCAAAGTTGAAGTAACTTTTTGCGTTAAACAACCCCTGCATGTATTTTCCGCCGAATTCTAAAAGTACTTTGACTCCAAGGGGTAAAGCTACAAAGAGTCCAAAGGCAATTCCAATATAGAAAAGAACTGTCCCACTGACAATTAAAGGAACAGAGTACCTTTTTTCATGTGGTAAAAGCCCGGGCTCAACGAATTTCCAGAGTTCATAAAGCATATAGGGTGCGGAGAAAAAGAGACCCGAGAAGAGGAGGATCTTCAATCGAATTAAGAATGCCTCTGGGGGAGAAAAGAAGTAAAGTTTCCCC
>JALSOD010000133.1 GCA_026986655.1 Caldifarciminota bacterium
AACCATGATTTGAAACTCGAACCCCGAGTGGACACAATTATAAAATTTGAATTCAAAGACAATGAAACAAAGGTACTGAAGTTTCCAGATAAAGATGGTGATGGTGTCCCGGATACTTACTACCCGGTATCAACCACTGACTTGAACCATGTTAACGCTGTCTGGAAAGCTCACGAGCTACTCGCCAGCAGAAGTTATAACGATAGAAATATATATACTGCGATCGACAATGCCACAGGTGAATCTCTTATAAAATTTTCTGACCTGAACGTTGGTTCACTAATAAACTATCTTGGTGTAGGCTCGTCGGACGAGGCCTCTAATCTCATAGATTTCATTCGCGGAAAGGACCTTGAATATCTGGGATATAGAGACAGAACTGTGACCATAGACCTTCACCAATACGAGTGGAAATTGGGAGACATTGTTTACTCCTCCCCGGTGCTTGTTGGAGCTCCTGCGGAAAGGTATGACCTCATTTACAAGGATAAGACTTATGCTCAATTTTTCTCAAGGTATCGCGATAGAAGGAGGATGGTGTATGTTGGAGCAAATGACGGCATGTTACACGCATTTAATGTAGGGAAGTACCTCACTGGCAAGGATAACTGGACAATCGGTATAGATGGCGATGGCTATGATCCAGGAGAGGAAATGTGGGGGTTTATCCCGAGAAACGTGTTACCTCATTTGAAATGGCTTGCAGATCCGGATTACTGTCATGTTTACTATGTTGACCTTCCTCCCAAAGTCACGGATGCGAGAATTTTCAGATCAGACGGTAAACACCCGAATGGTTGGGGGACTATTCTACTGGGAGGATTAAGATTTGGTGGAGGGAAAATCGAAGTGAGCAGCAAAACGTTCTCTTCCTCTTACTTTGCCATAGATATAACAGACCCGGATGTGACTGCACCTTCGTTCATGTGGGAATTTAGGGATGATGATCTTGGCTTCACTACTGTATTTCCAGCAATTGTAAGAACAGGCAGAGCTGAAGATTCCGGGAACTGGTACATTTTGACCGGATCCGGACCCAATCAATTAGATGGGGAATCTTCGCAATCTCCCTATCTGTATATTTTGAATCTGGCTAACGGGAAACTTGAGAGAAAATCCCGATTCCCCTATGCAAATGCCTTTTGCGGAAATCCAGTCACAGTGGACATCGACCTGGACTTCCAGACTGATTACGGGTACATTCCGATTAATCGCAAGCTAACAAATTCTTACAAAGCAGACATCTGGAGAATCGGAATCAACGGGAGACCAGGTAATTGGGATTTAAAGGACATTTTCACAGCCGATGGGCCCGTAGTTGTGGAGCCCGCTGTCTTCCTGGATGAAAAAGACAATCTCTGGATTTTTGTTGGAACGGGTAAATACTTTTCTGACAATGACGAGGCAGATAGATCCTACAATTACATTTACGCTTTCAAGGATCCGGGGGATGGTGTTGTTTCAACGAGTGATCTAATAGATGTTACAAATGCTGTTGTGTACCAGACGAAGAATGGTAGGGTTTTCGTTAATTACAACAACAGGACATATACTTTTGATGAATTTGTGAGGCTTGTTAGCCGGTACAAGGGGTGGATGAGAAGGTTCCCAACACCGGGAGAAAGGGTAATTGCCAGGCCGGTTGTATACGGTGGCGCTATTTTCGTCAGTACTTTCACACCCGAAAGTAATATTTGCGCATTTGGCGGAAGTAGCAGACTGTATGGACTATTTTATTTAACAGGAACACCTTACAAAGTATCGATTTTTGGAACACGTGGAGAAGAGGTAATAGGGAACAAAAAAGTATTTAAGGAAAGTATCAGCCTCGGCAAAGGCATTGCAACAGCTCAGCACTTCTTTGAGAGTCCAAATCAGAAAGGAAAGGCTTTTGTGCAGACAAGTACTGGCCAGGTTGTTGAGATAAACGAAGTTTTACCTATAAAAACAAAAAGCGGAGTGTTATTATGGAGAGAAAGGGATTAATATTTGCATTCCTCGTCTCTGCATTACTTTTTGGGCAAATTCAGCCCGATGGTAAATTAGGTGAGGACAAAGGAGTCTTTGAAATCGGAACCTTGATGTCTATAGAAAAAAACTCAGTGGTGATAGACGAATCAACATTTCTTCTCGACCAGAATGCTCAGGTAACCGATGCTCTGGGCAACCCAGTCCCCCTGATGTTTATAAAACTACCTGCTTTATGTAAATTTCAAACAAATCTAATGAAGGGTGAAGAGTCCGATACCGTAAAAATTGTCAAATTGATAATTTTAAGACCAATAAGACAAACCGAATTCCAGAAGATAATGAGGAAGAAAGAGTAAAAATTATTGTAATCCGCTCAATCTCACAACGAGAAGTCCCCCAAAATCCTGACATTACCAACTAATTTAATTTTTGCACGATGTATCACCAGAATATATAAGAACTTAGACTGTACAAGTTCTTATTTCAAACACAGAATATTTATGTATTCTCATTTGCAAAAAGAAGGTGTCTTTCGATGATGAATACAAGAAGAATAAATTTTTAAGAATTACAATTCATTCAAAACATGGGTAATGCCAGGGATTATGAGCCTTTCAATGTCCCCTCCGAAAAAAAGAAGATTTAAGGGGATTTTTGAACCTGCTCGAAGAATCCTGACACATGTCCAACTTTCATAGTGCCTAATATTTACATCAAATTTGCAAATAACGATAAACTCAATCAAACCTGATGTTCTTGGCTAAGAGTTTGGACCCCCAAAGTGATAAGATGATTAATATTCTCTTAATATTGCGAGGATTTTTTCTATATCCGATAAATCAGGGACTATAAAATCAGCCCCCGCACTATCAAGCTCCTCCACCGTGTACATAGATGTTGCAACAGCCAATACCGGTATTCCGGCTGCATGGGCGGCGTAAATATCCCTTGGTGTGTCCCCAATCACTATGGGTTTAACGGAGTTATTTGACAGATTCTTAGCTCTCTCAACAGCTTTCTTTAGAATTTCTGTCCTATTTTCTGAGTCTGATCCAAATCCACCAAAGAGAAAATATCCCCAGAGTCCAGGCCGACTGAGCTTGACTCTGGCACCTGCTTTTACATTCCCTGTGGCA
>JALSOD010000134.1 GCA_026986655.1 Caldifarciminota bacterium
CCCAGTAGGTTCTCCTTGCTGTTTTATCCGCCATCTGAGAGGCAAGGGAACGCAGAGCCTTATCTGTCTTTGCCACAACAAGAAGCCCTGAGGTCTCTTTATCCAGTCTGTGAACCACGCCTGGACGGGTCTTATCCGACGCTTGTGGTAAATCCCTGTAGCGATACACAAGAGCATTTATAAGAGTTCCTTCTAAATTACCCTTGGCAGGATGAACCACCATTCCAATGGGTTTATCGATTATGACCACATCTTCATCCTCATAAATAATGGGAACATCGATGTCCTGACCAATGACCTGCGGCTTCGGTTTTATCTCAATTTTCGCATAAACAACATCCCCTTTCTTTAATTTGTAACCAGGTTTCGTGGACTTATCGTTGACGAGCACCTTTCCCTCTTTTATAAGTTTTTCTACCTGTGAACGGGTTAGACCAAGCCCACCCCGTACAAGATATACATCAAGTCGGGTTCCTGCCATTTTCTCAGAAACTATTCTTTCAAACACCTTTTCCATGGGTGGATATTATAGGGTTATAATTAGCCACTATGAATTACTATGAAATAGGTTTCGACGCAAGAGGAATTTTTCACAAAAGATTAAACAGATTTGTGGGACTCGTTGATATAACCTGGCCGTTCGAAGAAAAGAATGTCAAAATCCACATACATGACTCTGGAAGACTTTCGGAACTCTTATTCGACGGGAATGAGATTCTCCTCAAGAAGCCTAAGCGTGAGGAAAATCGAAAAACCGGGTGGGATCTCTTGGCCACAAAATTCAATAGTCACTGGGTCCTCACAAACTCCGGGTTGCATAGAGGGATAGCAGAATGGATGTTTAACCTGGGAATACCGTTCGGCAAACTTAAATCTATCTCGCCAGAGATAAAAGTGGGGAATAGCCGTCTTGATTTCGTGCTAATTAACACCAGGGGCGAGAAAATATGGGTGGAGGTGAAAGGATGTACACTCACCTTGAATGGAAGGGCCATATTCCCCGATGCACCAACTGAAAGGGGTAAAAGACATGTTGAGGAACTAATTGAATTAAGAAAATCTGGTGAGAGGGCGGCTATCGTATTTCTGGTCATGAGACGGGACTCCCGATGTTTTTATCCAAACATAGAAACAGACCCTGAATTCTCGAAAACATTTTTCAGGGCCATCGATACCGGGGTAGAAGTCTATCCCCTACTCTTCGAATTCACCCCACCAAAACTAATTTATAAACAACAGCTACAGGTGTGTAAACATTGAGATACTAAATTAAAAATAATCTCTAATATCAGTGAATCATTTTAATTTAAGGAGTGATTGAAAGTACAATAGTAATTTTTGTCGGTATATTGAAATAAATTAAAATGTAATTAAAAATCATTTAAAAATCATTTTTATTCAATAGGAGGGCAGCAATGAATTATAAAATGTATACTGTTTCTCTGTTATTTATATTAATAATGTATATTTCAATGGGGAAAACCATTGAAAAAATTGTAAGTGAATTTACCCAGAGTGAGGAATTCAAGAGATATCTAAAAAATTCCTTATATAACATACCGCTCTTACAACTTTTTTTACTTATTATCCCTACTACAATTGTAATTTTCGTTTACTTATTTATACACTCTGTAGATAGTATTTCATTATCATCTCAGCATTCAATGTTTATAGTTTTATCGGAAATTTTGTTAATTATTATTTTGAATTTGGCTATGTTGATTATCTATTTAATTATCTATAAAGATTCCATAAACCTCGAAAGCAAACGAGAAAATAAACACGAGGAGGAGCAAAATCCACAAGCTAAATCAGAATAGTGGACTGGGTGGGATAAGAGTTACAATTGGATTGTTGAGAGCATTAAAGATATACACTTATTTTCTTGCCCTTTTAATATTTACTCAGCTGGAAATGTCTGTGGGAATATCACTACTATTTTTAAACTTTCGTTCCGAAAATTTAAAAAGCAAGACTTTCACAGGTACCCTACTTGAAGTTTCTCGATACAACATCCCCTTACAGGTTTCTGTACTTTTATTGTTTTTTATCACGTTAATAGGGATTCTATATGTAATAGATTACACTCCATTAAGAATTTCACAAATGAGACGTGGCTCACTTATTGAACCCGTTCCGTGGAATCTTAGCAGAACCATATTTAGAAATATTCGGAGACATATTCTAACAACAATCATCATACTATTCATAATTGTACTAACAATTTCTCTTTTGAGCCTTCTACCCATAAAAAATATAATGTTTAATGGTGTTAGAGTGTCTATTGAATTTTTAAGACGATTAAAAGAACAACCGACAAATTCCTATATTAATCAAGGTGCCCATCCGTATTTAATTTTAACAAAGAGTATTACCAATAAAAGTTTATATCAACCCCAAAATGTCTATTCAGGATTGATCTCACTAACTGGCATTTTATTTGTAATATTTGGGTTAGTGAAATGGTCTTTACTCATTACATTATTTATAACCTCATTATTTTACTCTTTTCATGCCGATAAGATATCAATAATAGATTGGAATTCTCTATCAATTTACACAAAATCGTGGGTGTTAATAAAAAACGCATTTAACAGGATCTGGTTAATGTTTAGAGTATATTTAAAAAGACATCCATTTGTCTCAATATTACTACCAGTAATAGATATATTATTAACCCTGGGAATCTTTATAATGATACACCCACCCTGGTCTAATGTTATCGAAAATTCCAAAATTGAATGGTCAGGATTTGTAAATCTATTGCTTTCTTTATTGACTCTAAAACTTTCATTCGTAACGACATGGTCAACAGTCTTTCTTTCGACCCTATCTTCCCATATAGATTTGGTTATAGAGGGTTCAGCTTACGTATTAGAAAGAGTGGTCAGATCCTTGGAGGATCACATTATTTTTGTTGGATTTGGTAAAATGGGTAGATATATTTTACATGAAATCTTTTTCAGGTATTATAGGATATTCTCAAATATTCCTTTATCCTCATTTAAGAAAAATGTCATCCGAGATTTATTCCTTTTTCCTCAGCTTACATTTACGGACTATATAAATCAGAGGAATAGGCTGCAAATACTATGGACGAAA
>JALSOD010000135.1 GCA_026986655.1 Caldifarciminota bacterium
TGAATACATGCATCACGGTTCAGGGGACCTACAAACTCCCTGGGAAAGTTCTGGACTTCCGGGGGATACAAAGTGGCCGATCTCACCGGTTGATAAGGTAGTAATGATCTACGGTATGCTCGAGCACGAGGGAAGAATAAGTATGTACCTGAAGGCCGGAATATATGTTCGCTCCGAAAAGATCACACCCATACTATCCCTCAATCTAAACTACCGCATTCTTCAAAACTTCGCAATCTGGTAAAAGCCCACCCTTTCTGAAATCTGTTTTGAAAAATATCTTTTTTGAAAAAATCTCGAACTGTCTGACTGTAAAAATTCACTTTTTGTCTGAAAAGTTAGATCCTTTTTTGATAATCTATTCGAATTCGCTGGAGAAAATCAGGTGGGCACCCTTCTCCCTCACATACTCCATCACCTGCGGTGTCGCATGATAGGTCACAAATAGTATAAACCTGTCACCCGTAATTTCCTTCTCAAGACCCTTTACCATCTTCATAAATTTGTCCACATCCTTCTTACTGAGTTTACTCTTACACTCTCCCATTATGTGCACCTCACTGCCGGATCTCAGCCCCCTGCCGTATATGTTCACCTCCACATACCTATTTCTGCCTACCTCAAAAAATTTTCTGTTGAGTTTCCCCTCAATCTCAATCTGATATTTTTCCTTAAGTATCCCGGGAAGATGTTTATACGCCCTGTCCTCGAGAATATACCCGAAGGTGTGCGCAAGACCTCCGAGCTCCTGCCTGGTCTTCCTGTGTTCCTCAATAAGCCATCCAAGTTTTTCCTCTGTTCTCTTCTGGGCCTCCGCAAGCTCGTTGACCCTTTCCTCCGTCTTCTTCTGTGCCTCCGCAAGCTCGTTTACACGCTCTGTAAGTGAATCAAGCCTTTCCTCCGTCCTCTTTTGTGCCTCAGCAAGTTCGTTTACTTTTTGTGTAAGGGCATCTATAGCCTGCCATACCCTCCTGAAATTCTCCTCCGTTGCCTTCACAAACTCCTGAAATTCCCTCTTCGTTATCGTCTCACCTACTATCCTCTCCGCCTCCTCCAGTATGGAAATAAACACATCCCTGAGCTTTGGGTCCTCCACAGAGTTTATCTTCCTGACTACTTTCGTGCTGATCATGATACCTAAATGATAACAAAAATCTAAGAATAATCAAGGATAATCTGGAAAATATGGTATAGTACCAAATCTCAAACTCGCTTCCAATAAAATTATAAAAAGGAGATTGCTAAATTCTCTCTTGCAAAGGGAGTCAAAAAAATCCCCCTTGGTGAAGGGGGATTAAGGGGGATTGAAATTCAAGTAGTTTGCACCCTCCATTAATTCCCTCCTATCTAAGGGGGATTTCCATCTCTCATAATTCTATTTTATCAAAAGGGGGAATTAGCGGGGGTAATCTCCTCAAACTTTTTGATCAGTCTCACAGTTCAAAAAATACAGGTTTCACGGCTATGTTAAGCTCGTCTAAAATTATTTTTTTCTCTTCTTTTACTTTAGCAAGAATCTCTCCCTCTGTCACATGATACCTTCTTGCAAATGCCTTAAGCCCCCTGAAATCCATGGGGTTGAGATTCTCTCTGTACTTGACCTCAACTGGCATAACCTTATCATCTGTTACATCAACAAAATCAACCTCATGTCTGTAAGCGTCTCTCCAGAAGTAATTAAAATTTTTGATCGATAGTACCACATTCTCGACAAGTGGCCCCATATCAACTGTATCCCCAACCGCCCACGAAAGTGAAGGTGAAGCAAGGTAAAACTTTTTGAGCTTTTTCTCCGTGGTCAGTAGGTTTGGTGAAAAATTGTAGATTTTCTTTACAAGAAAAGCCTCACTTAGATACTGTATGTAGGAACTAAGCGTTTTGTTTGAAATACCAAGATCACTTGCTAAAGATTTATAATCCATCAAAATCCCCGGCCTCGATCCAATTATCCTTACAAGTCTATATAGCAAATCTGGATAATCCACTGGAAAAATAAGGGGAATATCCTCAAATGTTATCTTCTTAAGGATACTTTTATAGTACTCCCTCTTATCCTCCTCTGATTTTATGAAAATAGTTTCTATAAACTGTGAAAAAATGTACTTTTCGAATTCTCTCCTAATGTCAGATAAGAAAGCCCGTGGATTTTGTAAAAGATAATCTTTCCTGGAAAATATCAGATACTCTCTGAAAGTCAGCGGGCCAACAAAAAAGGATTTGATTCTTCCGGCAAGGCTTTCTCTTGACCGTTTTTTCAAAAATAATGAAGTAGAGCCGGATATGAAGAATTTTATATTTGGATATAGATCATAATAAATTTTCAGCTGGTTCTCAAAATAAGGCAATTTTTGGATTTCATCCAGAAATACATACACCCTACTGGTTTTAAAATCTGATATTTTATCGAATTCATTGAGCAGGTTATCCAGACTTGTGATCTCTTCGTCGAAAGTAAAATAAAGAATCCTGAGGGGATCCACTCCATTTTCAACAAGAGAATTAATGAGCTGGAACATCAGGACGGTCTTACCGGTTCTCCTCAGACCAACTATCTGAACGATGAACCTCGAATTTATGGTGTTCCAGAGATCCTCAAAAACAGCTCTCTTGACCGGATACGGATATCTGAACCCCGGCTCCCAGTGCCTGTTAAATTTTCTCAAATTCATTTCCAATAAAATTATAAAATATTGGAATCATAATTCCAATATTTTCAAACCGAACTAAAGTCCGCAATGGTTCACTGCAGTTGATGGCGAAGGGAACAGGATTTCTCCCTTCCCTGAAGGCCAGAGAAAAAACCTCAAAATTTAGGGAAAGGCCAGGAAAATTTCTCACTCCTGGCGAAGGGGGATCTTTTTCAGAAATCCCCCTTTGTCAAAAGGGGGATACAGGGGGATTTCAAATAGAACCTTTAAAAATCTCCATTCTGAAAGTTTTCAAGTTAACTACAAATAGTTATGCTTTACCCGAATTCGCTGGAGAAAATCAGGTGGGCACCCTTCTCCCTCACATACTCCATCACCTGCGGTGTCGCATGATAGGTCACAAATAGTATAAACCTGTCACCCGTAATTTCCTTCTCAAGACCCCTTATCA
>JALSOD010000136.1 GCA_026986655.1 Caldifarciminota bacterium
TATTTAGTACAAAAATTTAAAAAGGAGGTAAAAAATGATTGTTCGCATGTGGCATGGTCGTGTCCCAACATCAAAGGCAAAAGAATACAGGGAATTTCTGAAAGAGAGAGCTATCCCTGACTATAAATCCATAGATGGTAATATTTCGGTCTATATTTTAGAGAGAAAAGAAGGAGATGTTACACACTTTATGACACTGACCTTCTGGAAGAACATTGAAGCGATAAAAAAATTTGCCGGGGAAGACTACGAAAAGGCCAAATACTATGAGGAGGACAAAGACTATCTACTTGAATTCGAACCCACCGTCACCCACTACGAGGTCGTAGGCTCATCAGAGGAATGAAGTGCTATTTGAACAATGATCATGAGGGTATTCGAAAATTCTTGAAACATTAAAAAATTGCACATAATAAAGTGGATTCTGGCATCTTCTTTGTCCCCCTTCTGAAGAAGGGGGATTAAAGTTCAAGTAGTAATCATCCCCCTAATCCCCCTTCTGGTGAAGGGGGATTTTCATCTCCAAAATTCCCCTTTGCTAAAAGGGGATAAAGAGAAATTTTTTCCTCGTTGTTCATTTTATTTCGAACACTCTCTATCTACCCTTGACATTGTATGATATTATCATACAATGTCATCAAACAACATATTGGAGGTTTAAGATGCTTAGAAAAACTGTAAATCTAAGTGAAGATATTGTAAGAAATCTGGAGATTTATGCGAAAAAGGAGTCAAGGGATTTTTCCAGTGCATTAAGACACGTCTTAAGAATAGGTTTACTTGCACTACAAAATCCTGAGCTTACCAAAAGTGAAATAATGGATATCCTCGAGGCGAAGGCTGAACTTGAAGCAGGAAATGTAGAGGAATTTGACATTGAAGATTTTTGAAACATCCAAATTTAAGAAACAACGTAAAAAATTAAAAGAACAATCTGAAAAAGAAGCCCTCAAAGAAGCGATCATCGAGATAGCAAAATCACCTTATTTGAGCAAAAAGCTTAAAGGAGAATTAAGAAATTTAAGGAGTTTTAAGTATTTTGTAAAAGGGCAAGAACAAAGGTTAATATATAAATACGAAAAAGGGAATTTATACGTATTATCATTTGGCCCTCGCGAAGGAATCCACGGGTAATCATTTATCGTCTTTAAATTCTTCCACCAATTCTCTCATTGAACATTTTGGGTGATAAATTTAAAATTCATCCATGAGCACCGCAATATTTAAGAATTTATGTCCAAACTGTTTCGGAAATATCAGCTCCCAGAGATTAAAAGAGGGACTACCTTGCTCGAACTGTATTCCAGTACCTATGGAAAATCCCTGTATTTACCTCGAAAAAGAGGACAAGCTCAAGGGTCTCAAGAGTTTCTGCTACGTTACAAACCGATCTGAAGAATTTAAGAGATTTTTTAAGGAAAAATTGGGTTTCCTGCCCTGGGCGTTGCAGGAGACCTGGGCAAAGAGGGTGATACTCGGCAACTCGTTTGCAATCTTAGCTCCAACTGGCGTCGGGAAAACAACTTTCGGAATTACAATGTCCACATTTCTTGATGAGAAATCGTACATCATTGTACCAACAAAGGTCCTTGTTCAACAAATAAGAGAAAGACTGAATTCAATATCCGATAAAAATATCATCGCCTACACCGGCAAAAAAGATGAACGGGAGAAAATCGTATCAGGAGATTTTGACATACTCGTTACAACCCACATGTTCCTTTACAAAAATTTTGATACACTGAAAAACATACACTTTGGCTTTATTTTCGTAGACGACGTGGATTCCCTGTTAAAAACCTCAAAGAATGTTGACTATATTGTTAAATTACTCGGATTCACAGATAGAGATATAAAACGGGCCCTGCTTGTCGGAGGAAAGTTAAAAAATCAAAAGATCAAAAGAAAACCGCAGGGGGTCCTCGTTATTTCGTCTGCAACCGTTCAACCAAGAACGAAACGGGTTAAACTCTTTCAAAACCTCCTTGGATTTGACGTGCAGAAATCCACGACAAATGTTAGAAATGTAGTTGATACCTACATCTCGGTAAAATCACCAGAAGAGGGATTGGAAAAACTGCCACAACTGGTTGAGCAGCTCGGAGAGGGCGGTCTTGTCTACGTCTCCATGGATCTCGGAAAGGATTGGGTTGATAAGGTCAGGGAAAAACTAAAAGACTACGCACTCTCATACGATGAAAAGGACGCCTTTGAAAAATTCAAATCAGGTGAGGTTAAAGTCCTGATTGGCCTCTCCCACCATCAGAATCCGCTTGTCAGAGGAATTGATATACCCGAAAGAATTCGATATGCCATCTTCTTAGGTGTCCCCAAAATGGTTTTCCCGGCAAATGTAGATTCCATACTTCCATCCAACCTGCTTAAACTCATATATCCCCTAAGGATCGCGACACCAGAGGAGCGAGAAAAGTTAGAAGAATACATTGATTTCCTGAACAGATACATTTATCTGCGGGAAGAACAATTAGAAAAATATTCATCGGTTAAAGAAAAGCTCAACGAGATTGCGGATTTCATAAGAGGCCAACTGGCACGTCAGGATGTGATCGAAAAAATAAAATCTTCCGACGAAATATCCCTGATCTATCGGGACGAAAAATTGATGATCGTCATCGGGGATGCGACGTCCTACATTCAGGCCACAGGAAGGACTTCAAGACTTTTTGCTGGAGGATTAACCAAAGGGCTCGCAGTCTCCCTCGTTTACAACCCCAAAGCCTTCAGAAGTTTGGAGAGAAGACTGATAACGAATATGAACCTTGAAATTGAATTCCAGAAATTCGAGAAAATTGACATTGAAAACGTAATTCGTGAGATTGACCAGGATAGAGAGAGGGTACGAAAGATTCTGAAGGGTGAGCTTAAAACCGAGAAGAGGGATCTCGTTAAATCCACTCTTGTGATCGTGGAATCTCCAAATAAGGCTCGCACAATTGCAGGATTTTTCGGAAAACCTCAGAAACGTTGGATTGGTGAATCCCTTGCCTACGAAGTGAACCTTGGAGATAGAGTTCTAATTATTACGGCGTCTCTGGGCCACATCCTCGACCTGGTTGAAAAGGGTGG
>JALSOD010000137.1 GCA_026986655.1 Caldifarciminota bacterium
TTCGCATTTTTGTGAATGGGCATTTGTCGGTCCCTGAGTGTAAACATTCTCCTGATTTTTCTCCCGAGATAGGGGCTTTTTCTCACTCTACGCCGTGTTTACAAATTGTCTCAGGGCTTTGAATCTGCATTAAACTCAATTCTACATCTCCGCCCATACCTCTTAACCATTGACACTCTCAACTTCTACTCATACCCTCAAAAGTCCAACTTCTACCCCATACCCTGCATTACATTAAAAAAACATGAATAATGCCAGCTTGAGGCAGTGTGTTGTGGAATGCGGAGGCAGTGTGCCCGGAAACCGTTGATATAAGCGAATTTTTTTGGCAAGGATGTCATAGTTGAGTATTAAAGAGATATTTCATGCTGCTCACTTCAGTCTCACAAACTCCTCCAACTGTCAAACTTGAGTTTTACCCTGAGGTTTCACTACATTTTAACTGAAATTCCTGCAATAAACATGCGGTCAAAATATCGAATCTCCCTCCTCTCACTGTAATCCTTTGAATAAACATACCCGCTCACATTCCTGTGGTTGGTTATATTGTAGATCTCCACAAAAAAGAAGCCGTTTAAAGCACCTATATTCACCATTCGGGAGAGCCGAAAATCTATTCTGATTATATCCGGCAGTCTCCTGCTGTTATGCTCACCATAAATGGGAAAGATACCACTTGAGTCGTTCTCAACTCCTTCCACAGGTGTATAAGGTTTTCCACTTGCAAAGTTGACCTTAAATCCCAGTGACCATCCCTTCAACGGAATTGAGACAAATGATGTTACCTTTACTGGAATTTCGTAATCAAGAGGAACACCATTTCTGCCCTTTGCACGGAGCCATCCAGCACCAATTTGAAAGTTTTTGCCCTTAAGAAGTCCTTCAAAACCATAACAAACGGCGCCTGAGCCGTATTTCTTCAAAAACCCGCTTCCACGCAGGTTAAAGCTTCTGAAGCTTCTCTCAAGCTCAAGACTCAAATGGTCCGTTCTAATCCATTTCACCTTGCCCTCTATGTTCTTTATCTGACTCATTTTCCCAATACCCAGTTTAACACTCACCGGAATTAGTTTAAGTTCACAAAGTATCCTCGGGTCAAGCACACGGATTTTATAATAACCTGTCCAGACACCTGCAATTAATTTTAGAATATCACCTGAGTATTGAAACTGTGTAAACAGGTCATTTTCACTTATCACTTCTTTTGTCTCAAATTCATTACTCTTTTCAGATTCAAAGTACTCACCTTTAACACGGGTTTCATTCCTGTAGATATCCGTCCCGAACGAAAAAATTTTATTTATGTCATAAAAGAAAGTCCCCTGAAACCTCATTCCGGCAATTCTGTCACTGGTAGTTTTTGAAAACTCGCCTTTAAGATTAATCTCAGAGGTCAAAGCATTTCCACCGACACTGATAGAGAAGAGAAAAGGGGGCTTCATGAGAGTCATACTTAACCCACCTAAGGAATTTTTATCAACAGAGTAAAGAGAATTGTAGCCCAGGTCCTGCAGGTCAAGTTCACTTTTGTTATAGCTGTATAAGGCAAACGGAGTCAATATCAAATCGCCTGTTGAAAATCTGGTTGTATAAAAAATACTACCGTAATACGGGTAAATTGAATATCTGGTGTCAATTCCGTTGAATTCTGCCATGATTTTGTATGAGGAAAGGTGTGTCCAGAGTCCGCCCATTTTGCCGTGTATTAAATCCAGTGACACGCCCCCGGTAATAAGAGTTAGATTTCTTGAGAAAAATTCAGTCACATCAAGGGTTTTCAGTATAATTCCACCAGAGGCCTTACCGCCGAAAGCAGGTGGTAAAACGCTTGCAAACGCCTCAACCTGAGAAATAGCAGATGTGGGTATAACTGAAAAAAGCCCCCCATGTTCTGAAACTGAATACACATACGGATGTTTCATCCGGATGCCATTAATAAGCACAAGTGTCTCGTCAGGATCACCACCTCTTATTGTCAGGGTTGCAACATCCGGGTCACCTGAAAAAGCCGGGGTAGTTTTAATTGTTAAAAACACATCAGCTGCAGCTCCCGGTGTCGTATAAACATCCAGCATGTTAAATCTGAATTTAGAAACATTTATCCCTTCCGTCTGAGAGACTGAATAGCTACCCTTCACAACTACAGGACTCTCAGTTATGGTGTGCGGGATCATGACAATTTTTATAAACCTGGTTCGGTTTGTAAATTTCACGGTCTTCTCTTTGTAGCCGATGTAAGAAACCTTCAATTCACCGGATTTTATGCTATCAGGTAGGAGAAGAACAAATTTCCCGCTCTCGTCTGTCGCAGTTCCTATACCCCTATTTTTTACCACAACTGACGCATAGGGTAAAGGAGTTTTATTAATATCCACAACCATTCCTTTTATTGTGAAACTGGGTATAAAAATTAAGAGAAAGTACGGCATCATTTTAGTGTAAGATACTGCATATATCCAAAAACATAGTATGGGAATTTTCTGTTTAACTCTTCGGCTACCGGTAGTGCCTCTTGTATCATTCCCTTTTTCCTGTAAGCAATTGTCAGAAAGACCAGAGCATCCGGGTATCCCCATGAATAAGGAGGATTGGAGTCGCTTTGAGCTTCAAATAACTCAATACTCTTCTTGAAAAATTCAATTGCTTTATCAACACTTCCTCCGTACATGGAAGGGGTGTATAACTTTGATATCCCCATGACAAGGTAAGCTCTTGGGTTTCCGGACGCCTTTTCTTCAAGTAGCTTCTTTAATCGATTCATCTTTGCACCACCAAAAATTGCTTTTAGTGGGGAAAGACCCATTTCATAGCCTCTTAGACTATACTCCAGTATCCTCGCTTCAATATTTTCAAGTTTTTCAAGAATTGCAAGTGCCTCCTTTATTAACTGTAACTGCTTCTTCCTGCTACCTGTCAGGGGAATCAGCCTGTAATCAACATAAGCAAGCAAATATAAAAATTTTTCTTTTTTTGAAATGGCATTTAAAACTTTTAGATTTTTGTAAATTTTTAACAACATAGTGGTGTCCCCGAGTTGATTTGCCACCTCTATCCTGCGATAAATACCTTCAGCAAGTTTTTCATAAAAATTTGTATCTCTGACAGTGGATATTGATTTAAGGCAAATCCTGTAACTATCGGTCCCGAATTTTGCAGGTGAAATTTTAACTCCCTGCACCCCTCTTGAATATAGAGTATTCAAATCAATGAGGGCAACACTATCATCCTGACTCAACCTTACTTTTAATGGCGTATATGAGAACTTGCTCAATAAAGAGATCTCAATCGGGCAATTAATTTCAGCGAACTTAATCTTTAAAGCCCTGAAAGGTGAAAGGTCAAAGCCTTCTCCAAATCTCTTCTCAAAATTTATCACCTGCCCACTCGACCAGGCATTTTGAGGGTCAGATACAAGCCTTCCCACTATGCAATTCCTATCCCATTTCCCTGTGAGTCCAAATCCAAGATTACTATTTTTCCACTCTGTGCCCCAAAGTGTTGAGTCTGATGAAAAATCCACAATTAAATCGGGCTTACCAATCGGTAATTCTCCGGGTAATATTGTGTTAATTTTATACTCAATCTCAGGCGGGAAAATAACTCTCCTACCTCTAATGATGAGTAACGGTGAAAGTAAAATCTCAGGATTCTCCATTGGGTTCTCTGCGTATAATATAAGCGAGGGAGTGGTATCGTGTAAAATCTTACCATTGTTTACCAAAATTACTTTCCAGACAGAATCCGGAGGAATTCCGGAGGATAACCATTTTTGAATGGTACTTACGAGTGCATAGCCAAAATATCTACCGATGAACCCGCTACCACTGCCGAATAGCAAAGAGGGTAGTGGAACCTTCCCAAGTTTTGATGTGTTATGGCTGTTTACCATCTCTATCAGGCTATAATCTGAAATTCCAACTTTAAGAAACGAGTAATAAGGTTCAAGGGAAAGTTTGTAGTAGGGTGGAATCAGATGATTCGGCACAGTTAAAGTGTCAAAGAACAGTGGAAGCACTTTAATATCCTCTAAGATTGTGTCAGGTATCCAGCCAATAACAATATCCGGATGTAATGAGATTAATACATCACGACTGACACGGTTTATTGAATAACCGTAGATTTTAAGGTCGTTTTCTCGCAATTTTTTTGTTATTTCGATTAAAAGATCATGGTTTTTTGAAAATGTTGAATCATCGGGAAGAGGTAAGATTACACCTCCTGCACTTGAGGCATGAAGTTTTTCTAAAAGACGGGGTATATCTTCACTGGAACCAATTTTGAACGAGATAAACACAAACGGATTCCAATTTTCAAGCTTATAAGGTGTTAGTGGCGATACCCCGGGATATAAAATCCATGGGCCAAGTGCGGTTCCGTGGTTTAACTCCTCTTCGTCATCCCATGCTCCAAGAATAGCGTATTCCGATGTTCCAGAATAAAGTAATGTATTTCTTGCCTTTGACTGCACCTCAGGCGTAAATTCGTCTTCCCAGATATTGCCGGCGGGACTTCCGTAGAGGAAAACTGCAAGGTCATAATTTCCAGGGAAAAGATATTTGTCCTCTCCATTTATCACATAATCAGCCTTCTTCTCCTCGCTTCCGACAATAAGTTTTTCTTTTTTTATAAGCACATTTGCTTTTATCCAATCCCACTTGCTTACATCAAAGTAATTCACATTTTTTATAAGTATAGATGCAAGAATTATATATAAAATCATCTCTCACTACCTCCTCTTTTTGACATTAATGTGTCTGAGAAAGTTAACAGTAAAGTGGTAAAAGAATATTATAAAAAATATGAAAATTGATATTTTTAATGCGACTATTCCCCAAAATTTGTAGGAAAGATAAACAATAAGTACAGGAAACCCGAATTTTAACAAGAGATAGATTGAACCATATAGTACCCAGAAATTTATTCCATGACCGGTAGATAAGAATTTTTTAAGCTCCAATACGGATTTCTCTCTTAAGTTAGACTCATCAAGTATAACAGTTAAAAGATAATATCCATCAGACTCCCAGAAAGGAATTAAGTTCATAATAATTCCAATAATTAATGCAAAAATTGTGAGTAGGATGTATGGCTCATGGTGGGAGGCAAAAATTTCAGAGAGGATGCCGAGACAAAAAAGGTCCATCAAAACCCCTGCAAGAAATATAAAGGTATTTGGTGTTTTGTTTAATATGTATGTATGTGAAAGGTCAGTCTTTAAAGATGGAATAATTGAAAAAGGGCCTGAGAAACCAAATTTAATCTTCGGTAAATGTGAAGTAAACAGATACAACATAAAACCGTGTGAGATTTCATGTAATAAACTTGTTAAAATGAGTAATGTGATTGTAAAACCATAATCTTTGATTTCAATAAATCTACCTGGACCTAATGAAAAAAAGCCACCTTCTATTCTCCTCAAGGATAAAAAAATCCCGATTAAACCTGTAAATACAAACACAGTTGAAACAAAATTTGTGTACTTACTTTTATTGGGAATATATTTCATTAATCTCCCAGTTTTATCTGGATCGTTAGTTTCAATAATAATTTCCTGGGAAATAAGTGTGTTCAAATATAGTAGTGGATTATGCATTTTCTTGCTATTCTTAATAAAATTTTCCACATCAATTTTACTTCGGGCATTCTCCATCCACTGTAAAAATTGAAATGTATCTCTATCAATTCTTATATACCTGCCATTTGGACATCTCAAGATTACATCACTGTTTTTTTTCTCAATAAACTGAGTATCACCATTTAAGACATAGTAGCCCGTCATTTCTGGCTCTCCCATGTCAGAATATGTTCCCTTAGTGTTATGTAACCCTTATTGGGTTTCAAATCTTCTTTGAGAAATTCACTTAACCTTTGCTTTGCTGATGAGTGTGACCGAACAGGTATAGATTGGGTCCAGAAGCCGAATCTGTAAAAAACTATATTTACGACTTCATCAACTGTATATTCCTTAGAAGTAATTGTGGAAGATAAACGAATGTTTTTAAAATTTGCATTTATGAGACACTTTTCTAATATTGAGCTATTTTCAGTATTCCATATTGAGAGAATATGTTCAAAATTATCAATTTCACCATATATTTCGATAACATCTCTGATAATTGATAAAAATTCGGGGAACAACTCGTATTTACCGAATATAGCGCCTATAAACCATCCCGATTGTTTGAGCTTATTATATATGTTACTAACAACTGATTCCAATAATGAATTGTCTATCCAGTGTAATACGAAAAAGCTTAAAATTCCGTCAAATTCCGTGTTAATACTACTCCACAGATTATCATCAGTGATGTCCCCGTAAACAGGTATAAACAGTTTCCCAAGTTCTTTTACAGCTCTTTCCAACATTTTCTTACTTATGTCGATTCCAACAATCTTTTTAACCTCAGGATAAAGTTCTTTAAAAATTTTTGATGAAAACCCATTCCCACAGCCCACATCAAGAACTACTTCTTTTTTTAGATTTTTTAAAAAATCGGATCGCAGATGCTCATTAATAAATTCTTTTAGCCCATAGAACTGGGAATACCAAAAACCATGATGACCATTCCCATAAAAGTAAGAAGCGAAGTCATATGATCTTGTAATAAAAACTTGCTTATCTTGCATTTAATACCCAGACTTTATTTCTTTCTTCGTGGATTTTGGCTTACCTACAAATAGTGGATAAATTGGTATCTCTATTCTCTGGTCTATGTTGAGCAATGATATCAATTCGTCATCATAATAACCACCTACTGGCAAAACACCAAGGCCATTTGCTGTAGCTAATAAAGAAATGTTTTGTGCTATGTGACCTGCTTCTAAAAAGATGAACCTGTAAGCTCTACTAAAATATTTAATAACCTGCCTGTTTGGTATTGCAGTTATAATAATACCAACAAGCCAGGGTTCCTCTGGTAATCCTGTGAATATCTCCCAAAGCTTTCCCTCAAGAACTCTAAGTTTATACGATGAAGAAACCTTCTCAATTATTGACTCAAACGGATTATAATGATAGATCCCGGGATCGATCCCGCTAACTCTCAAAGCAATTATATATATTTCATGTGGATATAGACCACCTGCTGAAGGTGTAGGACGGTAGTAATAAAAAACTTTAATTTTATTATTCCACTCATCTATTATCTCCATTTCTTTCTTTTTGGTAATTCCATATGAATAGTAAAGAATGTTCGATAGAATTTTAAAGTCCATTATGTGGTCTTTAAGTTTGTATGGACTTCTTCGATTCAAAATAAGTTTCTCAAGAAATGTAATATTTCCCGTCTCAATTTCCAACCTCCTACCTTCACTCGAAGGTAAAGTTTTAAAAGGTAAAAGCATTCTTTGAACAAAATATGGAGTACTCAAAATATTTTTCAGATGTACACCATAATATTGTTTGAACAACCTTCTTAATTTTGTGTTTTCGAAGAATATTTCACCAATTCTTTCTTCTACATTTTCCGGTATTCCCTTTGTTAGTAACTCCCTATATTCCTCTGGTTTCAAAAATCTCATATCTCCAATACCTCCATTTCATTATGCCGATGGATGCGGTAAAGGATTAACTTCATCCTCATTAAAAACTTCGTAACCGAGGTTTTTGGGAACTTTGTATAGTCTCTCTGCTCCAAGATGCCTCAACAAATGTCCTCCCTCAAGTGGAACAAATTCGGGTATCATAACTTTTACAACTTTAAAACCGAGGTCACTAATTTCCGGTGTAGTCAGGTCAATTATTACAGGGTCATACCCTTTTTCTGACAGAAGATTCTTCAAAAAATCAAGATTTTTAAATGTATCATTTTGGTCATAGTCAGGCAGTTCGGACAAATTTTTAATATTTCCTTTCTCTACCCATATCTTGACAGAATTTATATATTTTTCTGTATTCAGATACCACCACCGAGGATGGTCATCAAAATCCCAGATATTTTCAGGTCGGTCAAGCTGTTTATCTTTGGGGAAACTTTGAGCAATATATCTATAAAAAGGGAAAGTCTGTCCCAATTCCAATAAAGCTTTCCTGTATGCTTTTATAGCAGATAACCTTGCAGCAGAACCCATAACGAGTGCATGATGTCTTTTACCATCCGGAAATAATACACTCATTACACCTATAATCACTATAACTGGAATACCAAATTCTGTGTAAAGATATTTAATCCACAAGGGCGACATTACATTTTTAAAGTAGTTCAGGAATTCTTCGACATAATCTTCGTCAATAACTACATTTGGATACGGAATCATCTGCATCCACCAGATTGACAAAGCTTCCCTTTCAAAATTTTCCAATAATCCGTATAAAATAGCTTCCTCAAGGGATGAACCAAATGACATACCTGTTGATATTGATGGACCTATTGGAACCTCTTCTCTTTGTCTTGCAAATGGAATATATACAAATTGGGCAGGAACATAGACAGATTCCTCCTTAACTAAATACCACCCCTTAACCCAAGAGACTTTAAGATCTTCTGTGAACTCTTTGTAAGGAAGCCCAATTTTTTTGAATTTGTTATATTGTTTTTTCGAAAATAATGCCCATCTTGAAGGATGTAAAGCTCTATCTTTTAATTCTTTCCATGAGGCAAATACTATCTCGTCCATGTTATATATAGCTGCACAATACCTTTCAATTCCCTCGCCAATTGTAGCTGTAATTGCCTGCTCATAGCTGAAGCCAGCTCCTCCGTTCCTCTCATTACACTTATGGTTGAAAAATGCACGAGTATCAGCCATTGCGCATGCATATGAATGAATAGGAGGGTCAGTAGAGGATAATACTCCAGGTATGATATACTTTATTATCCCAACTTGTTCATCAACTACATAACTTAGTCTTCCTAAAAGTTCCTCATAGTGGTTCATATATAAACCTCCATTCATTCTAATAAAGGTATGGTGATATTGTTAAACTACCCTTACCCCTTTTATAACCACAATGCTCACAGGTGGGAACTCTTAAAACCGGATGAGACTCAAAGCTTCCATCAATAAGATTTACAAAAATCACTCTCCCAAGTGTTGGAGAAGTCATTATATTCCCAACAATTAATATGATATGTGGAAATACTTTATGAAGCAATCCCTTAAACAAAAATCCAACTGGGGACGGATTAACAATACTATTATCATCCACAAATGAATAAATAAATGGATTTGCTCCAGTACTTAAAAACCTTTTATAAAAGCAGTTCCAACAAGGGTAACCTTCAATGACTGTTGGTCCTATTATGGATAATGCATTATCTTGGAGATAAACGATAGGTAATAAAATTTTTTTGTAATTGATTGTAAGCTTGTTTAATTTAAGTATAAAGGATGGCCTGAATCCATTAACAATACTAACTATATAGTCATATTCCTTAAAACTCTTTTCCAACACATTACCGATACCATCTCTATAATCAACAGTGCTAATCTTAATATTTGAGAAGATTTTTAGTTCATTGTTTAAATATTCTTCAAAAGTATTTGTAAATTCTCTTGGCAATATAAATAGGATGTCAGTACTTAAAACCATTTTCAATACATCCTGAGGTTCATTTGTAAATTTACTCAAAAAATACACCCATTCTTTCCTTTCATCTGTGAACTCGTCATTGTAACAGGTCATCACCATGTTACTTTCCCAGAGATCTTGTGAGAATTCCTTTATAACTTTTGCTTCTCTTTTAGATAAATTTCTTTCTTCAATAAATACTTCTACATTTACACAATCACTCATTAGTTTCTTTATAAATTCAATATAAATAGAGTCTCTACGAACTAAAACTAATTTTTTTAGATCAGTGTCTTTATGCGTGTTATCTTTCACTTCATAAAATTCAAAAGGAGGGAAAAATATCATTATCCTATCCTCCCTTATGGTAACTGAATAAAATGGTTTCAATTTTACAGGTTTGTTAAAATCAAAACCTCTCATGTAAATCCTCTCTCAAGTTTTTTGGTCAAATGTGAGTGGCGATGTACATCGCCACTCACATTTGACTGCATTGTGTTTATCACCGGATGATACAACAGCAGTTACAGTTGCAGTTACAACAGCAATTGACATTTACATCACCAGATAGCACCCCTGTCAAGAGAAATCCACCTATGCCCAGGGATGGCATGTTCCTTCTTTCAAGTACCTGTATCTTCATCTTACTCACCTCCTTTCTCAATTTTTTGATAGCGCGCTATCGATAAATATATATGCAATTTTTCCGCCATAAATGGGGTGGAAACCAGATCCCGCTTGACTACTACATTTTTAAATCCTTGCCTCTATGAGAAAGTCTGCAAAGTGTAAACTTTTTGTGACATCGATTTTGGTGGACTCACTGTAAGTATCGATAACAACTTTATTTAGTTTTGTCGCATTTTTGTTACAGTACTTTTGTACTATTTTAAGGTAAGTTCCGAACACATCTGTATTTACCCGTGTCACCTTTTGTTTACAGCCCATTTTTACTATGTTAAAAACCGCAACAAATCAATATTTTTTAAATGTTTTGCAAAAATGCATGAAAATCCGAGGAATAGTACAAATGGGCTATAAGAATACCTGATCATCTATGGTCACCCCAAAAACCGAGGATATTAGAAAATTCTTGCACCATTAAACCTTACATAATCAAGGGGATTTTAACATCCCCTGATTCCTTATAACAATGGGAGACTTTCCATTACTTATTCTGAATGTGTAGAAATTTTGAATTTAATAAATTGATCAAAACACATTTCCATTTTTATTGTTCTTAAATTTTTTTTTGTTTAATTGACATCATTTTCCTGTGTTTAATTACAACAATCAAACTTCCACCATCATTTCATACACTATTTTTGGGATCGTTTAGCTCCAAATTGAATTTCCGGTTAGATTAAAAAATCTTTCTAATCGGCTTTTTTAAAATGTATAATACACTGAGGATAATGATTGCCCATAGCAATCCAAGTAAAATTCCTTTCCACAAAGATTCCCAAATTCCCATTTTACCAATGAAATAATTGATACTAACCATCACCAGGATTCCCAAAAAAAGAATGTCGTAGTGTTTTTTAATGTATTTGATTACAAAATTGAGACTTATATAACCCATACAATACACCAACCTATTGTATAATTTTTGAAATTTCCATTCGATTAAATATGGCCAACTAAATATAACAAAGAGGCAGCAATTGATCCGACTATTCCACCTACCCATCCACCTGTAATACCTCCAGCAATTCCACCAATTATATCGGACAAAATGAACCCTAACAATGAGGTTTTCATGGTAATTTGTGTGTTTGGTAACCAACTGGGGTTATAAATTGTCGATGCACCATCTTTTGCAATACTTATAGCAAGTTTAATTGCAGTTGTTACTTCCGGATAATCCTTATATGTTTTCGTATTTATTATACTTTGGAGTGTGTCAATAACATTATTGATATTTGTGCAATAGTTTAACCTATCACTGATTTCTCCAATGATGCGCCTGTGCTCCTTGTTCATAGATTTTATTTTTTCATTTACCTGCGGATAATATTCAAGAACTTCTTTCATGATGTTTTTAGTATGCGGATCTATTTGATTTAAACTTAATGCCTGCGAAACAATATCGTAGAATGATGGATTCGGAGGGAGTCTTTTAGATAACTGATCATAATTCTCTATGACTGCTTTCACAACAAGGGTATGGTCATGTACTGTAATTGCATTTAAACCAAATGCTGGTATGAAAAATAGAGCAATTCAAGCATACATATGTATTTTGATTAACCTGATTTTTAAACCTCCTTCCTCATTTTTTGATAGCGCGCTATCGATAATCATATATGCAATTTTTCCACCATAAAAACTATATCCCCCATAAGTTCTGATAAATCAATAACTTCCATTTCTTCCTCTTTATTTTATTATATTCGATGGTGTAACATCTTGTTACGCTTTGTAACATTCTGTTACATAGTGTAATATTCTGTTATACCCAAACCAATGTTCAAAAACTTGATGAATAAAGTATTTAGCATGCCTAATTACTAC
>JALSOD010000138.1 GCA_026986655.1 Caldifarciminota bacterium
CCAGTAAATCCAGACCATAGGTGTCTTTTAGGAATTTATAGTTAACCGCTTAATTCCATATAGAGTTTCCCCAAATCCCCCTTTGGCAAAAGGGGAATCAGGGGTTCCAAAAGTCCCCCTTGGTGAGGGGAAACAGGGGGATTGTTTTTTCAAGCGGTTTACATCCCCCTTTGTCTCCCTTTTCCCGAAGGGGGATTTTTTAATTTTAGCCATTGATCCTGACTCACGTCCAATCTTTATTGTAATCATAATTATATAAAGTATTGCAGTTAATCTGTTTAGTCGACTTTCTCCAGTGTTTCGCCCTCTTCCCTTGAAACTGTAACCTCGATACCACCGCGAATATTCACGAATAGCTCAATTTTCAAATATTTAGGTGATATCACATTTTTTAAGTCTTCAAATATTTTGTTTAGCAGGGCTTCATGGGTTGTTCTCTCATTTCTGAAACCCACAAAATAGTACTTCAGACTCTTTAATTCCACCACCTTTTTGTCGGGTACGTAAACAATCCTGATTTTGTAATAATCAGGATTCCCAGAAAAAGGACACAGAGCTGTTAATTCCTCGGTGAAAATTTCAACCTTGTAATTTCTTCCTGGATACTCGTTATCTATTGCTACAAGCATGTTTTCCATAGTTTACCTCCGGGATTTGATGGTCTTTACTATAAAACAAGTGCCCCAAAAACTCAATTAAAAATTTTTCCACTTTTTATGTCCAGAGGTGAGCCATAAAATTGTGAAAAATTTGCCATCTACTGTATAATTATGCACTCTTTTACAAGACCTGCCGATAAATTGTGCTATTCCCTATGGAGGATAAGTATGAAAAAATTTAAACTTGTGGTGCCGAAAGGCAGAATTTACAAAAATGTCGTTGAGCTACTCGGGGATATTGGAATCAGGGTAGAAGCCGATGATAGAACTTACAGGCCGTATGTAAATGATCCTGAGATCTACGTAAAGATAATGAAGCCTCAGAATATTCCAAAGCTTGTCGAGATTGGGGCTCATGATGCCGGTTTTACGGGATTTGACTGGATACTCGAGACAGGTGCCGATGTGGTTGAGCTCCTTGATACAGGATTTGATCCCGTTAAAATCGTAGCTGCCATACCTGTGGATTCCAGTTGGGAAAACCTTAAAAATAGGAAAGTCATAGCGGCCTCAGAATATGAAAACATAACCAGGAAATTTCTTGAGGAGCAAGGACTCGACTATATTTTTATACGTACTTTCGGCGCCACAGAGGTCTTTCCACCAGAGGATGCTGACCTGATTGTAGATAATTCAGCTACCGGCCGTACACTTGAAATGAATAGGCTGAAGGTTGTTAAGGAGCTCTTTTCCTCTTCTACGAGATTTATCGTAAACAAGGAGGTACTCAAGGACAAATGGAAGAAGGAGAAAATCGATGAGATGCTTATGCTTTTCGAAGCTGTTTTGAACGCACGGGAGAGGGTCATGCTTGAAATGAACGTTCCAAAGGACAGGTTCGAGGAAATTGTCAAAATCCTACCGTGCATGAGGGCTCCGACAGTAGCTCCTCTCTACGGTGATCAGGGATATGCGATTAAAATTGCTGTCAAAAAGGAAGAGGTACGATCTCTCATTCCCCTTTTGAAAAAAATGGGTGCAACCGATATCCTTGAATACGAATTGAGGAAGGTAATAGCATGAAAAAATATCTTGAGAAGCTAAAGCCATACCCTTTACCGTCATATCCTCGGCGAGATAAGATTAGACTCGATCTGAATGAAAACTCCTTCGGGCCAGCCCCTCAGGTTTTAGAAGTGGTTAGAAATGCATCATCAGAGGACATTGCCGTTTATCCCGACTACAGAGAGATAGAAGAAAAAATCGCGGAATACGTTGGCGTGAAAAAAGAATACGTGGTCATAACAAACGGGGCTGACGATGCCATAAAGTGTGTTTTCGAGGGGATCGTGGATCACGGAGACAGGGTACTCATACCGTTCCCCACCTACTCCATGTATGAAATTTACACCGACCTCTACGATGGTAAGAAGATTTTCGTAAATTATGGAAGCGATTTTGTCTTCCCTACCCATGAATTTATTAAAAATCTGGAGGATGTAGACCTCGCAATTGTGGTAAATCCGGCTAATCCCACCGGAGACAAGATTTCCCGTGAAGAATTTTTAAAAATTCTGGAAGCCGCCGGGAAAACTCCTGTCTTACTTGATGAAACATACTGGCAATTTGGAGGTGAAACCTTTGCATCTCTTGTAGAAGAATTCGACAATCTCTTTGTGATTCATTCCTTTTCCAAGCTCTTTTCAATGGCCGGTGTAAGATTGGGATATGTTGTGACAAGAAACCGTGAACTCATTGAAAAAGTTATCGAGCCGTTCAGAGTCAACTCTCTCGCAGTGAAACTTGGACTTGCATCGCTGGAAAATATTGAATACTACAACGGTTTATTAGAAAAAATCTCAAAGAACCGGGCGTTTCTTGTGGCAGAATTCAACAGAAGAGGACTCAGTGCAAGGAATACTTTCACAAATTTCATTCTCGTGGATGCGGGGAATCGGGCCGATTTTATCAAGTCAGAACTATATAAACGTGGAATCTTGATAAAATTATATAAAAGTCCGGAGCTGCTTGCCGGTTTCTTGAGGATAAGTGTCGGGAAATCGGATGAATTGAAGGAGCTTTTCAGAAATCTTGATAAGATAATGCCTTCTGAGGCACTTATTTTTGACATGGATGGTGTTCTTGTTGATGTGAGAGAATCCTACAGAACAGCCATCAAGGAAACGGCAGAGTATTTCACTAATGACGAGGTTCCTTACGAAGAGATTCAGGAATTCAAAAATCGCGGAGGATTGAACAATGATTGGGACCTGACCCTTGAAATAGTGAGGGCCCACGGTGTCAATGTCTCGCGCGATCAAATTATCGAAAAATTCCAAAAACTATTTCTGGGAGAAAACTTTGATGGGTTTATATCGAGGGAGAAGTGGATTCTCAGAAAGGAGATTTTAGAGGAGCTCTTCAGAAGTTATCGACTGGCAATTTTCACCTCGAGGCCGCGTGAAGAAGCCCTATATACCCTCAAAAAGTATGGAGTAGATAAATTTTTTGACATAATCGTCTCTCTCGATGATGTCAATGAGACAAAGCCCTCTCCTGAAGGAATTTTAAGAATCATTGATAGATTAAAGGTGACTCCTGGTAATACTTTATACTTCGGCGATACTGTTGATGACATGGCGGCGGCTAAAAATGCAGGGGTTGCTGGTGTAGGAATCGCCCCACCAGGAGGAGACTTAAAATTTTACAAAGAGCTGTTCAAGAAATATGGAGCAGTCGACACCCTCGGAAGTATAAACGAGATTGTAAATTTTCTTGAAAAATGGAAAAAACGGAGTGAATGAAATGAGAGAAGCATTCATCGAAAGAAAGACAGGGGAGACGAAGATCAGTGTTTATGTAAGATTAGAGGGTAGAGGTGAAGGGAAGATTGATACTGGTATCGGATTTTTCGATCACATGCTGGAAAATTTTTCTCGTCACGGTCTCTTTGATATCCGAGTAAAGGCTGCAGGAGACCTTCACGTGGATGCACATCATACGGTGGAGGACACAGGAATCGCACTTGGAGAAGCCTTTAAGAGGGCCCTCGGGGACAAAAGGGGCATCAAGCGAGCTGGATTTTTTATTTTCCCGATGGATGAAGCTCTCTCCCTTGTATCAGTGGACATATCTGGGAGACCGTTTGTCAACTTTGATTACAGATTTTCAAACCCTAAGTTAGGTGAATTTGACACAGAGTTGGTGAAGGAATTCCTGAACGGATTTGCGCGCAGTCTCGCCATGACCGTTCATGTGAAGGTTTTTGAGGGTGAGAATACACATCACATCATTGAATCCATTTTTAAGGCATTTGGCAGGGCAATGAAAGAGGCTGTTGAATTGATACCAGGCATTAACGAAATTCCAAGTACAAAAGGCGTGATATGAGAATCGGAATCATTGATTACGGAGCTGGTAATCTACTCTCCGTTAAGAAGGCGTTCGACTTTCTTGGTGTGAATGCATTCTTTGTGAAGTCGGATGGAGAAATGGAAAGCGCAAGAGCAATTGTCCTCCCTGGTGTTGGAGCCTTTGGATCTGCTATGGAGAGCCTCAAAGATCTAAAGTCGTCAATCGTTGAGTGGATAAATGACGGTAAGCCGTACCTCGGTATCTGCCTCGGGTTACAACTGCTATTCGAGGAGAGTGAGGAATCGCCAGGCGTAAAGGGTCTTTCGGTTCTTCAGGGAAAGGTTGCCAGGTTCCAGGCTGACAAGGTCCCCCAGATCGGCTGGAATAGCATTCATATAATAAAGAATACACCAGTTTTCGAAGGTATTCAGGATGGTGAATACTTTTATTTCCTGCACAGTTATTACGTCGTTCCCGAGAATGACGAGATCATTATCTCTAAAACTGTTTACGGAGGGGAAACCTACACCTCTGGAGTTCAAAAGGGAAACCTTGTTGCAGTTCAGTTCCACCCGGAGAAAAGTGGTCAGGCTGGTCTGAAATTCCTCAAAAACTGGCTCAACTTCTTAAGGAAAATTTCAAAACCTTAAGTCGTTAGAAAAACTGCAAAACTCCTCGCTCCCGGAGAGTACTTTTATCTCTGGAGGCTGTTCGAAAGTTATTTAATCATTAAACTGAGACGAGGGTGGAAATTTTTTAAGAGGAATGCCGATCTGGAATTTCTTGCCCTGATGGGTGTTTAGTTCCTCAAGCAATTTTTCTACAGCCTGGATACCGAGGAATTTGTTTGAAGTCCACTTAGGGGCGATTAATCCCTTTTCAGCTTTCCCGGCCAATCTATGAACGATTATTCTGGGGGATAGATTCTCGAGAAATTTAACTGCTATTTTTGCATATTCTTCAGGTGTTTCATAAACTTTTAGTTTCCCAATACGGTAAATTTTGGCAAGTTCTGTGCCTTCAACTACATATAGATGGTGCATTTTCACTCCGTCAATCCCAAGGGCTGAGATTGCCCTTGCAGTTTCTACCATTTCTGCTTCAGTTTCTCCTGGTAAACCAAGGATAACATGTGTAAGAACCCTTATCCCGCGTTTTTTTGCCCTCAGAACTGCATCAATAATTTCCGCTACACCATGAAACCTTTTTATCTTTTTCAGGGTGCGAAAATGCATGCTCTGGACACCGATTTCGAGCCATAGATATGTTTTTTTCGATAATTCAGAAATTAAATCGAGGATTTCATCTGGAAGTAAATCTGGGCGGGTTGATATAGAGAGTCCTACCACCCCTTCCACCGATAGCGCTTCTTCATAGAGGTTCCTGAGCTTTTCTGGTGGCGCATAGGTGTTGGAAAAACTTTGAAAGTAGGCAATGAATTTTTGTACCTTGTACCTATTTCCAAGTAGTTCCATTCCCTTTTTAAGTTGTTCAGTAATGGGAATTTCGGGTTCAACATAGGAAGCTCTTGAGCCAACTTCATCGCAGTATATACATCCGCCTGTGGCAAGAAGTCCATCTCTATTCGGACAGGTAAAGCCCGCGTCAATAGCTACCCTGTAAACTTTCTCGCCGAAGAGTTTCTTTAGGTGCTCGTTAAGACTGTTGTATCGTCTGCCGCCCCATTCTTTTAAGTAATTCTGCATAGTGGAAAATTATAACTTTACTTGTATGTCGGGGAAATAACTTTTAAAATTTAAAAAAAGGAGGTTTGCAATGTATGAGAAAATTCTCTACCCTACAGATGGTTCCGAGTGTTCAAAGAGGGCTTTGAAACACGTGGTGGAAATTGCGAAGAAATTTAATTCAAAGGTTTTCATTCTGCACGCATTTCCATTTATTCCAGAATATATTGGTTCAGAGTACAGAGAAAAGATTGTATCCCAGAGTACACTGGAGTCAGAGAGAATTACAAAAGAAGCGGCTGCAGTATTAGAGGAAAATGGGATCGAGTACGAAGTGGAGATTATTGAGGGACCTGCACATAAGGCGATTTTGAATGTAGCCGATGTAAGAGATGTAGATTTGATAATCATGGGTTCAAGGGGTGTTTCAGCTATAGCAGGGGTATTGCTTGGTAGTGTATCTCAGAGGGTGGTAACACATTCCAGGTGCCCTGTCCTGGTCGTTAGGGAGGGAAAAGGTGAGTAATTTCAGGGGGACGACGGTAATCGGTATTATTCACCGGGGACACGCCGTTATCGCCGGGGATGGCCAGGTTACTCTCGAGGATACGGTTGTCAAACATACTGCGAAAAAGGTTAGAAAAATCTACAAGGGTAAAGTTCTTGCGGGTTTCGCTGGTGCGGTAGCAGATGCTCTGACACTGTTTGAGAGGATGGAGGAGAAGCTGGAAGAGTATAATGGGAATCTTCCACGGGCTGTTGTAGAACTTGCAAGAGATTGGAGGCAGGACAGGGTTTTGAGGAGACTGGAGGCGCTCCTCATAGTACTTGATAAAGAGCACGCCTATTTAATCTCTGGCTCTGGCGAGATCATCGAGCCGGATGACAAGATAATTGCAATAGGTTCAGGTGCACCGTACGCCCAGGCGGTGGCAAAGGCTCTGGTAAAACATACAGATCTCGAAGCAAAGGAGATAGCAGAGGAAGCGATAAGAATAGCCGCAGAGATTTGTATATATACAAACGACAATATAACAGTTCTCGAAATATAAAAATGTAATAACTTCAATAGTTTGACAACCGCAAATCCTTGACAGGTTCTATTGCAGGCCTAAAAAATACACCAAGCGTAATAGGAGTTCGCTCTTTTTAAAAACGTAATTTGTCGGAGGATTTTGTATGATTATACAAATTCTAATAAATGGAGTGCTTCTTGGAGGGATATATGGGCTGATTGGATTAGGCTTTTCGCTTGTATGGGGTGTGACAAATTTAATAAACCTCGCCCATGGCTCTCTTGTGATCCTTGGCGCGTATGCCACGTTCTGGATTTTCCATTTTCTCCACATAGATCCTTTCATCTCTATCCCACTCGTTATGGTAGCCCTCTTTATTGTAGGTTATCTCATGCAGAGATACATTTTCAACCTTGCTATTAAGGCTGATGTGTTTCTCACTCTGATAATGACATTTGGAATGGACGTTCTACTCGCACAGTTGATGATTGTCATGTGGTCAGCAGATTGGAGATCGATCGCAACAACCTATCAGGGTAAATCTTTCATCATCGGACAGTATCTTTTCCCTTACACCAGGGTGCTCGGATTTGTGGCTGCCCTCATTCTGACAATCCTGACAGCGATATTCCTCAACAGGACGAAGACAGGACAATCAATTAGAGCGGTGGCGCTGGATATGATGGCAGCCCGTCTCATGGGGGTCAATCCTGGGAAAACTTATGCTATCACCTTCGGTATCGGCACTGCACTCGCAGGAGCTGCAGGCTCTCTTATATCGGTGATTCAGTCTTTTAATCCCGCTGTTGGTGGTGGAATAACCCTACGCGCTTTTGTTGTTGCAATTCTTGGAGGTCTCGGAAGTGTGGAGGGTGCGTTTTTAGGTGGTATTATCCTTGGAATTATTGAGACATTCTCAGCCTTCTACCTCGGTGAAAGTTTCAAAAATGTGGTCACGTTCACACTCTTCGTCATTATTCTTGTTACAAGACCAAGAGGGCTTTTGGGTAAAAAATATTACGGATAGGAGGTTCACTCATGAAGAAACATATAATTCCTTTAATTTTTCTGGTGATTTTAATAATCATCCCTCCATTCTTATCCGGCTACATGCTTAGAATACTGACAGCCGTTGTAATGTTCGCCACTCTAACTGAGGCTATCAATATAATTGCAGGATACGCCGGGTACCCCGCATTCGGAAACGTGGTTTTCTTTGGAATGGGGGCCTACGTAACTGCAATTTTGATGAATCATGGGTTTGGATTCTATCTCACTCTTATTCCATCGATTGTAACGGCTGTTCTGTTTGCAGTAGTTATCGGTTTCCCTGTTTTAAGATTGAGGGGACATTACTTCGCAATTGCCTCTCTTGGTGTTAACGTAGCTGTTATGGAAATTGTAAACAATTTGAAAATTGCTGGGGCTGCCGAAGGTCTAACTCTCCCATTGAAGAAAGGTGCCAATCCACATGTTGTATATACCTATTTCTACTATTTGTTTCTCGTCGTGCTTGTTCTATCGGTTATCTTTACGATATGGCTTGAGAAAAACAGGTTCGGTTTTGGCTTGAGAGCCATTAGAGTGGATGAGGATGGTGCTCTTGCAATGGGGATCAATACCCCTCTTTACAAAACCCTTGCATGGTCTTATTCCGCCGTATTCACAGCTCTTGTGGGAAGCATATATGCCTACTGGATTAGTTATATTGACCCGGAGACGGTCTTTGATCCCATAATCTCGGTTAAAATGTTTGTGATGATGCTGATTGGAGGAGCGAGTACGGTGTATGGTCCGCTGATCGGTGCGGTATTACTCGAGCTGATTGCAGAGGTTGTCTGGAGCAAGTTTGTTAATATCCATGGAATCGTTCTTGGTGCGATTATCATTCTCACGGTAATTTTGATTCCCAAAGGGTTCCTTGACCTCTTTACCGGCGGATTTTCATGGAGAAGGCTTGTCCAAAATATTAAGGAGAATATGATATGAGTGAGGTAATCTTAAAGGGTAGAGGAGTAACAAAGAAATTTGGTGGTCTTGTGGCCGTTAATTCGGTGGATTTTGACGTTTACGAAGGTGAGATTTTCGGAATTATCGGTCCAAATGGAGCCGGGAAGACCACGCTGATGAATTTAATAGTGGGTCTTTTACCTCTTAGCGATGGCGAGATTTATTTCAGGAATGTAAGGATTTCTGGGAAAAAACCTTATTACATTGCGAGACTCGGGATTGCGAGAACATTCCAGATTGTAAAACCGTTTAAGGGTATGACTGTGCTTGAAAATATCATGGTTGGGGCCTTTTTTGGCCATGGAAATTACACTTCTTACAAAGAGGCCTATGAAAGGGCCGAAGAAATCGCTAATCTGGTAGGATTATGGGAGAAAAGGGATGAATTAGTTGACCATCTCAATCTTGCACAGTTGAAGCGAATAGAGCTTGCAAGAGCCCTCGCTCTGGAACCAGAAGTACTTCTTCTCGATGAGGTGATGGCCGGCCTGAATCCAACTGAAATGGAAAAAATTATGGATCTTGTGAGAGACATTAACAAAAAAGGTGTCACTGTGATAATGATTGAACACATCATGAAAGCTGTCATGGGACTTTCCAGCAGGATGATGGTGCTACACTTCGGTACAAAGATTGCTGAAGGGACACCGGAAGAAATTTCACAGAACGAGGATGTAATTAAAGCCTATCTCGGTGAAAGGTACAGTAAAAGGAGGAAATCTGCATGAAAGAATTGCTCAGAGTCGAAAATTTAAATGCTGGTTATGGTGATATGCAGGTTCTCTGGGATATTTCCCTTGAAGTGAAAGAGGGCGAAATAGTGGCGCTTGTAGGCTCTAACGGTGCTGGGAAGACGACATTTTTCCGTGCTATTACCGGTCTAATTAAGCCATATTCTGGGAAGGTGATCTACCAGGGGCGTGAGATTACTGGAACACCGGCTGAAAAGACTGTCTCCCTTGGAATAGCTATGGCCCCTGAGGGACGTCACCTATTTGCAGGAATGACAGTCGAAGAGAATCTTCTTATGGGCGCTTTTCACAGAAAAGATAGGGAGAATGTGAAAAAAGACCTTGAATGGGTTTACAAAATTTTCCCCGTTCTAAAAGAAAGAAAGAAACAATTGGCTGGTGATATGTCCGGTGGTGAACAGCAGATGTGTGCAATTGGAAGGGCTCTGATGTCGAATCCCAAGTTACTTTTGATTGATGAATTATCGCTTGGATTAGCTCCAGTTATTGTTGACGTTTTAATCAATGTGGTAAAAGATATAAGGGACATGGGAAAAACCGTCCTCATAGTAGAGCAGGATGTTCAGGTTGCTCTTGAAATAGCCGATAGGGGATACGTTATTGAAACAGGAAAAATTACCTACCACGGAGAGGCTCAAAAACTCCTTGAGATGGATGAAATTAAGCAGGCCTATCTTGGCATTTAAAGTCTTTATAAAAAGGAGGTATGCAATATGAAGGGAACAAAGATACTGCTGGCAGCACTCCTGGCCCTTGGTATTGTAGGGCAGAGTGTAGCCAAAGAAAATGTAATAAAGTTGGGCGCAGCTATCTCCATGACTGGAAAGCTGGCGAGGGAAGGTAAATACGTGAAAGATGGCTATGAGTTCTGGACATGGTACGTTAATGAAAAACTTGGTGGCATAAAGATTGGGGGAAAGACTTACAAACTCCAGCTTGTGTTCTATGATGACGAATCCAATGCTAACACAGCTGCAAAGCTGGTTGAAAAACTGATCACAGAGCACGGAATCAAATTCATCCTTGGACCTTATGGTTCAAGTGCCACATTTGCAACAAGTGCTATCACTGAAAAATACGGTGCAATCATGGTTGAGGCTAATGGCGCAAGTGATAAGATTTTCACAAGAGGATTTAAGAACCTGTTCGCAGTGCTGAACGTAGCAAGCCAGTACCTCCAGGGAACAATCGACATGCTTGCAAATCTTGATCCTTCCATTAAGAAAGTGGCTATCGTCTATGAGGATAAGCTTTTCGCAAAATCCGTTGCTATTGGGGCAAAGAAACACGCTGAGGCAAAAGGGTGGAAAGTTGTTACATTCGCAGGTTATCCTGGAGGAACGAGTGACATTTCTTCATTGCTTCTGAAAGTTAAGGCTAAAAAGCCTGATGTTGTACTTGGTTCAGGTCACTATCAGGATGGAGTTTTACTTGTAAGACAGATGAAAGAACTGAGGATTAACGTTAAGGCTATTGGTGAGACAGTGGCACCAACCCTTATTGATTTCGTTAAGAACCTTGGAAAGGATGCAGAAGGCGTGTTTGGTGCAGCTCAGTGGGCCGCTTCCCTCAAATTCTCAGATCCTTACATCGGAAGTACCCAGAATTTCGTAAAGATGTTCGAGCAGAAATATGGGTACAAGCCAGATTATCATGTGGCCGAGTCTGCTGCAGCTGTTGAAGTTTACCAGAGAGCCATCGAAAAGGCGCAGAGTCTCGATCCTCAGAAGGTCAGAGATGCAATCGCTTCCCTCGACTTTGAGTCATTTTACGGCCCAATCGCATTTGATGAGCTCGGAAGACCAGCCAAGAAAGGAATGGTGGTTGTGCAGGTTCAGAATGGAAACCAGGTCGTTGTTTGGCCAGAGAAAGTGGCACAGGCAAAGCCAATTTATCCTAAACCGAAGTGGAAGTAGAATTACCTCTTGAAGGTATCAGGGTTTTAGACCTCTCCCGGGTGCTGGCTGGCCCATTCGCTACCCAGCTTCTGGGCGATCTTGGAGCCGAAATTATCAAGGTAGAGGCGCCCGGGAGAGGTGATGAAACCCGCTCATGGGGACCACCATTCGCCGATGGTGAGGCCGCTTATTATCTTTCAGTAAATCGAAATAAAAAGAGCATCACCGTGAATCTCAAAACACCTGAAGGTGTCGATATTATAAAAAAGTTAGCAAAAATTAGTGACGTTTTTATAGAAAATTTCAAGGTCGGGGGACTGGATAAGCTTGGTCTCGGATACGAAGAAATCAAGAAGGAAAATCCGAGGATAATCTACGTTTCAATAACAGGATTTGGTCACACAGGGCCATACAAAGAGAGGCCCGGGTATGATTTTATTATTCAGGGAATGTGTGGTGTAATGTCTGTTACGGGCGAGCCTGACGGCGAGCCCATGAAAGTAGGAGTGGCGTGGACCGATGTTATCACGGGTTTATTTGCTTCAAATGCAATTCTTGCAGCTTTAATAGAAAGAGAAAAAAGTGGTCTTGGACAGTAT
>JALSOD010000139.1 GCA_026986655.1 Caldifarciminota bacterium
CTATGACTTTCCCTGTTGAGCATGACATTGTTCACGTTCACTGGCCAATTCCACACATCATTTTTGGACTCCCAATGAAATACAGATGGAAAGTTCCTATGTTGCTTTACGTTCACGGTGGTGAGCTTAATTTTCTTAATAAATTGCCAGATCCAATAAAAAGGATTTTCATTGCATTAATGAAAAAGGCGGATATGATCACCGTGAATTCGTCTTACACAAAAAATCTGGTTGAAAGTTATGGGCTTGATATCCCGGTTGAAATTGTGCCTTTTGGTAATCCCCACGCAGATTCTGTCATGTATCCATATAAAGAAAAATCGAAGAAGATAATCCTTTTTGTTGGAAGACTCATTGAGGTGAAAGGACTGGATGATCTTGTGAGGGCTTACAGGATTGTTCGTGAGAAATTTAGAGAAGTTGAGCTACGAATTGTAGGTGATGGACCAATGGGGGAGAGAATTGAAAAAATGGCAAAAGAATTTGAACTACCGGTTACACTGACGGGTTTCAAATCTGGTAAAGCACTGGAGGAAGAATACAAGAACGCTTCTGTCTTTGTGTTGCCTTCGAAACCGGATAAGATTGGCCAGACTGAGACACTTGGGGTTGTCACAATTGAGGCACTCTCCTACGGAGTTCCAGTTGTGGCATCAAATATAGGTGGGATCCCTGATGTAATAAAAGACGGAAAGACTGGACTTTTGTTTGAACCAGGGAATTATAAAGAACTTGCAGAGAAAATTTTGACTCTACTCGAATCATTTTACCTTGCAAAAAATCTTGTTTCTACAGGACAGAGGCACGTTAAGGACAACTTTTCTTGGGACAAAATAGTGGATAGGTTGGAAAAAATTTACGCTCACCTATTAATGAAATACAGACATATTTAAGGACCAGAGGATTTCGCCTTCATTTGACTGTACAAATTGATTGAAATATCATATAAATCAATGAATCATCAGGCTGAATTACTTGTAAATCTTCAAAAGATCGACAAAGAAATAGAAAATCATAGAAAGAGAAAAGAATTGATCCCCCTCCAGATTGAAGACCTGAAAAAGCAAGTCCAGGATCTTCACGATGAAGTTAGCTCTTTGAAGACTCTACTTCTTGAAACTGAAAAGCAAATTAAAAAGATCGAACTGGAGATTAAGAGCAAAGAAGAAGAAATCCTTGAGTATCAGGCGAAAGAACACATGGTCAAGAGCAACGAAGAATACCGGGCGCTTATGGACCAGATTAACAAAGCAAAGGAGGAGAAAGATGCACTGGAGGAGAAGGAGATTGAGCTACTTTACAAGATTGATGAACTAAAAAAACAAATTGAATTGAAGAAGAAGGAGAATGACGAAAAAGAAAAGCAGATTGATGCTAAGATCAGAGAAATAGAGGATGAATTTGCCCACATAGATGACAAACTGGAAATTCTTCTGATAAAAAGAGAGGATCTGGTCAAAAAGATTGATTCGGGCCTTTTCAATCAGTATGAAAAAATCCGCCGTATCAAAGGAGATGCTGTTGCTTATGTGGTAGATGGGAGTTGTAGCGGGTGTAGTGCTGTGTTACCTCTACAGCTTGTGATAACGCTTAAATCTACTGGTGAGATCGGAAGGTGTGAAAACTGTGGCCGTTTGCTCGTTTATGTCCCTGAAAAAGACGTGCAGGAGTAACACAAAATCTACAAATCTGTCATTGAGTTGTGAGAAGCTGTCTAATTTGCAGAGAAGAAATAATCCAATTTTGAGCCCTCAGTACAGCCTTGTTTCAAGATGGATTTCGAAAATATGTGCTAAGTCTCATGGAAGGTCTAAAATCCCCCCAATACCCTCCTAAATTGTAATTATCACTAAGAGAATTAGAGGCTGTCCGAGAAATATGAGCAAGGTGAAAATTCCCCTTCTCACGAGGGGGATTTTCAAATTTGCTGGAATAATCCTGACATATATCCAACCTTCACGGTGTTTGATGTCTATACCAATTTTTGCGGTTGACTAAAAAGTGCCTCTCATGACAAAAAACTTATTCTTATTGTTTCTTCTAAATTTTTTGGTGCATAGGAGACCAAGGTGAAGATTTTACTGTCCTTGCAGGTGCTACCGGAGAGTAGCATTTTGAGTTGATCTCCGGTGACAGGTGAGAGGGGACCACCTAACTGAGCAAAGAGAGAAACGAGTCTCACTGGTATGTGCATAAGCGGTCTCCTGATTTTGAGTTGCTCTTTTATCATTTTCAGAAATTCTTTGTAAGTAACAGCATCCGGTCCACAGGCGCCAAAAGTGCCCTTTATGCCCTGAAGTATACCTCTTCTTACGATTTCAACAAGATCACCGACGAAAATAGGCTGTATTTTGTAATTTCCTTCTCCAATAACCGGGATGAAAGGGAATAGTTTAAACATTATCTTCAACATCTTCGTAAAGTCGCCATCTGGACCCAGCACAATCGAGGGTCTCAAAATGAGGTATTCGAGGCCAGATTTTCTAATTTCTTCTTCTGCCAGCCATTTGGTTTTCATGTATGCTTCATCTCTTGTGCCGTCTACTCCGGCAGCACTGATGTAAACAAATCCTCTTGCCCCTGTCTCGTGTGCGACTCTCAATAAATTTTTAACACCTTCGTGATGGACCCTTTCAAACTTTTTATCCCGTGTTTCTTTGATTATTCCTGCAAAATCAATAATGTAATCAGTGTTTTTATCTATTTTTAACGTTTTAATGTCATCGATTCTGCAGGGCGTGTGAATTTTTATCTTTGGGCTTGAAACCGAGGGTTTTCTTTTATTTACACAGATTATGATCTCATCAAAGTGATCATCACCCAGAGCGAGCTGCAAAAAATTTGTTCCAATAAATCCCGTACCACCGACAAGGAAGATTTTCATTTTTCCTCCACCCTTTTCAAAATCTCACTCGCTGGTAACCCTCTACGAGCAAAGTAATTCCACACCCTACGACGCAATTTTTCATCATAGGAATCGCCAAGCATTTTTCGTGCCCGCTCTACTGCAAGTTTCATGA
>JALSOD010000140.1 GCA_026986655.1 Caldifarciminota bacterium
TTTGAGGTGTGGTTTGGATAAGGAGTGGAAGTGAATGGAGAGTAGTTTATGAATATATTTTGAGAAGAGTGAATAATCATACATAGCAATATTATGACACATTTTTGAAGAATTATCAAGTACAACATCTAATTTTTCCCATAATTCATGGGTAATGTCAGCCTTTTGCCGAGGGGGATGCAAACCGCTTGAAAACATGATTCCCCTGAATCCCTCTTCACATGAAGGGCATATTCTTTCCGAACTTGACTTGGGTATAACCATTTTCCATAATTGAAATATGAAGATTGATCCTTCCCTCCTTTACAGGGATGAGTTGACTAATATTTTCAATCGTCGTTTTTTAAGAGATAGGGTACCCGATATCCTTCAGAATCTCCAAAAGAGAGGGAAGCCCTATGCCATCCTCTTTCTCGACATTGATAAATTTAAGCAGATAAATGATACCTGGGGCCACAAGGCTGGTGACCAGGCATTAATTGAATTTACGAATATATTAAAAAAATCGATAAGAAAAAAGGATATTTTGATCCGTTACGGAGGAGACGAATTTATTATCATCCTCCCCGAGACATCCGTGCAAAAGGCCGAAGAGGTGGCAAGGAGAATAGTTAAGAATCTGAGTGTGCCAAGGAACTGGATTACGCGCAGTTATATGCGTGAAACAAGCATTGGAATAGCTGTTTACCCCGATGATGCTGAATCTCTCGGAAAATTAATTGAAATAGCAGATGCTCGAATGTACTGTGCCAAAAAGAGAGGCCCTGGTATGATCTGTCAGTCCGAGCTTACACCAGAGTCACGAATGCTGTCCCTGGAAGAAAATATCATTGGACGTGAGGAGATTCTCCATAGATTATTCGAATTCCTCAAAGGAGCAAAGAAGGGTAAATTTGCCAATGTACTTCTACATGGACCTTTCGGCGCCGGGAAGAAGGAACTTGCTGAAATCATACTAGAGCGAGCACTGACCACCGATTTTTATACCCTTGAGCACGTTACTAAACCATTCTCCGGGTTTGAAAACTTTGCGATGATATTTGAATTCATTCAGAGATTGAGGCAGATCAATCATCAAATGTTCAATAATGTTTTAAACAGCCTGCCCCGGACCGATCGCCAAAAGGTCAGCAACTTCATCGAGTCCTTTTCAATTGGCAGGAGAGTCGAGCAGGGCATTTCAAAGTTTCTGATAAATCTTGTCAAACGCCTCTCAGAGGAAAAGCCTACAGCATTTTTAATCACAAACCTCGAATACATTGATCCCAGGTCCCTTAAAGTGCTTCTAAATTTACTAAAAGAAATACAATCCACACCAACGATATGGATTCAGACCTTCGATAGCACGAGTTTAATTTTTAAAAAAGATACAAAGCATTATATTGATGTTCTCAAATCATTGCCGGACACTCATGTGTTTGAGGTTGCACCACTCGGTGCTGAAGAAATTGGAAGACTTTTATCTATTTTGCTCGGCGGCCCGGTTTCTCATGAAATAGCTGAAGAAATTGCGGCTGCATCAAAGGGATTACCAAGTAATGTTAGGAAAATCCTGGATTTTCTTCAGAGGAACCAGTACATAAAATTTGAAGATTCAAGATGGAAATTCCAGAGAGGATTTGAGAAATCACTTAAAACATGGTACAAGGAACACATCAAAAACCTACTTGGTACCTTGACTAATAAGAGCGTCTTTATACTTGAAATCCTTGATCTCCTGGGTGGGGTTGAAATCGGATTTCTATATTCTCTCGTGGGGGGAGATAGAATCAGCTTTTATGAAGCCTTAACAGATTTAACAGTTTCTGGCCTCATAAGAAATGACGGGAGCAGAATTTCATTTAAAGATAATATCGTTAAGGAAGTTGTCGCCAAAAAGCGTGAGCGTCATGCAAAAGAAATTACGACACTCATTGCTGAAAAACTTCTGAAATTAGGGGAGAATAATCCAGATATTCTGTTAAAAGCTGCCAAGCTATTTAAAGAATCTGGTGCATACAATGAGATGCTTGAGATTGTCTGGGGAACTGTTGTTTCTGATACCTATCAGGAGATAGAAGCTGAAAAGATTATTGGACTACTCGAAAATCTTCCTCCAACACAGGAGATTCTACGGTGGAAACAAAAATTTATCGATTTTCTCAAGAAAACTGGCAACTACGAAATGATAAGGCGAATCTCGTCGGAAACAATGGACATGATAAAGAGACCTGGAGTCCAGTGGGCTAATTTTATGACTATTCAGCTCGAAAGTCTTTTAAAACTATCGCAATATGGGGAAATTGAAAGGATTTCAAGAGAAAACGCCTGGTTTTTAAAGAGAAATGGAGACCTTGGAAACTTCATCAAAGCGTTATACCTGAAGGGAAAGGCCTACGAACAAACGGGTGAGTATGAAAGCGCCAAGAGAAGTTTCATCCGAGCATATAGAATTGCCAGAAAGTATAGAATGGACAGATACGAAGTTCTTTCACTCATCGCATTTGTAAATACCTGCTCAAAAATAAACCCTGATATAAATACATACAGGATCTTTACCAAAAAACTGTTGCCTCTTATAAAATCTTTTCCTTTCTATCAGGAAAACTCTGAATGGCTATACCTTGAAACTCTTGAGCTTTATGCGCACAACGATTTTATTGAAGAACTCATCAATCTTGCAAACATTAATCTTGTAGAAGACAGATTTTTTTACGGATTCAAGCTGCAATCTCTTTCAGAAGCAAGACTAAAGACAGGTGAAATAAGTCGAATGATTGATAATCTTGAAGAATCTCTTACAATTCTGTCTTCCTACATCCCTCTATTCCTGCTTATTGATCATCTGGTTCTTCTAAGCCTGGGATTTTTCTTACTCGATGATCGCAAAAGACTTTTGAGTCTTTCAAGAGAATTTGAGAAGTTCTCCAAACCTCACCCATTATTCCTGCTTCCCCAAATTCTTTATCAAACCAGAACCGGAAAGCTAACACAGGCATACAACAAGTTCAGGCAATTACTTGAGTACAACAACTACCACCTCATATACATCAGGAGCTTGAATTTTATTCTCTACTTCCTGATTGAGGCAGGATTTACAGGTGTATCCGAAGAGGAGTATGACAGAATAATGAAGGGGATCAACTTCTTACCTGTGTTTGAGAAAGCAGTACTTTATTTCAACGGATTTGCCCTGAATTTAAAGGGTAGAGGGAGGGAATCATCTGGAAATTATCTATCAAAGAGTCTGTACTGGATAAAGAAGGGGTTATCAAACATTGCTGATAAAGAGATTAGGTCCAGAGTCATAGCAAATTCTCCTTTTATCAGTCAGGTTTTCCATGGTCTTAGATCAGCCTCCGTTTAAAGGCCAGAGAAAGTTTGAAAGTTGACAATCAGAGAATTGTTGTGTATAAATATAGCACTTCATGCGGCGCCATCGTCTAGTCCGGCCAAGGATACCTGGTTCTCAGCCAGGAGACCCGGGTTCAAATCCCGGTGGCGCTGCCATAAATTTTGGGGGGTCGTCTAACCGGCAGGACGCCTGACTCTGGATCAGGTAGTCGGGGTTCGAATCCCTGCCCCCCAGCTTTTTACATTCATGGAAATAAAAGAGGCTCTTACTTTCGACGACGTCCTGCTCGTTCCCCAGAGGAGTGGTGTGATTCCTTCCAACGTAGATGTCTCCAGCAAATTAACCTCAAAACTCAAAATGACAATTCCCCTTGTATCTGCAGCCATGGACACTGTAACAGAAAGTGACATGGCCATTGCTATGGCGAAGTACGGTGGGATAGGAGTTATTCACAGAAACATGTCCCCGGAGGAGCAGGCCGAAAAGGTGGAAAAGGTCAAAAGGTATGAAAGCTGGATAATTATTGATCCTGTAACCCTCTCACCCGATGACACAGTTGAAACCGCCAAAAAACTTGTTGAAGAAAAAGGAATTTCCGGTATTCCTATAATCGAAAAAGATCATACTCTTGTAGGGTTGATCACAAAGAAAGACCTACTTTTTGAATACAACAACGATCTGCCGCTCAAAAAAGTCATGAAAGACTTCCATAACCTGATCGTCGTCGAAGAGGGGATTGACATTGAAAATGCTGTTGAAATTTTGAAAAAACACAAGATTGAAAAACTACCTGTCGTTAACAAAGAAAGAAAACTTGTTGGATTAATAACCCTTAAAGATATTTTGAAAAAAACGGAATTTCCCGATGCCTTTGTGGATGCGTCAGGGCGTTTACGAGTTGCAGCCGCAATAGGCACAGGAAAAGATTGGGAATACAGATTGAAACTTCTTGTAGATAAAGGTGTTGATGTTATTGTTGTAGACACTGCTCATGGCCATTCAGAGAAAGTTCTAAGCGTGGTTTCACAGATACGTCAAAAATATCCTGAATTACAAATTATTGCTGGAAATGTAGCCACTGCAGAAGGTTGCAAAGACTTGATTGAAGCGGGTGCCGACGCGGTTAAGGTTGGAGTTGGTCCTGGTTCTATCTGCACAACAAGAGTGATTGCAGGAGTTGGAGTTCCACAAATTACCGCAATAATGGACTGTTATAAGGTTGCCAGAGAAAAAAACATACCAATTATTGCAGACGGTGGGATCAGATATTCGGGGGATATTGTGAAGGCGCTGGCAGCAGGGGCATCATCTGTAATGATCGGTAATCTATTAGCTGGAACTGATGAAAGTCCTGGAGAAACAATACTACTTGGTGGCCGAAGGTTCAAAGTTTACCGTGGCATGGGCTCAATAGGGGCGATGATGGAAGGAAGTGGTGACAGGTATTTTCAGGAGGAAGCAACCAAGTTTGTCCCTGAGGGAGTAGAAGGAAGAGTGCCTTACCGTGGTCCTGTTAAGGACGTAATCTTTCAATTAATTGGTGGTTTGAAAAGCGGGATGGGGTATGTGGGTGCAAAAAATATATATGAGCTTCAAAACAGGGCAAAATTCGTAAAAATCACCCACGCAGGTTTCATAGAATCACATCCCCATGATATCACTATAACAAGGGAATCCCCGAATTACGAATTGCCCAGACATTAAAGAGAATCAAATAAAAATTTTTGGCACCCCATTCCCAAATGTATAGTTGACGACATGAACATATTCTTTTTGCATTATCTTCTTTCAATTTGGAAATTAATAGAAATGATCTAAACCTTTTTAACAACTAATTGTATGGAATATAATAAACGTGGCACAGGATCTGAAGTTTTCAGATACTTTATCTAACCCTTAAAGTGGGGACGAGCTCGGCTTATCTTTTTTACTCGCTTCCTTTAAATACTCAAAGATAAACAGCCTCAAGTAACTAAATATTTTTAAAGAAATCACTTACTTCATCAACAAGCTCATCTATATCAAACTCATTAAGTATCGTATATCTATCCCTTATAGAAGGGGCGAGACGCACAGCTTTTTTTAGTGTTTTTGTATGAATTCCTATCTCCTGGGGTTTTGTTGGAAATGACATTTTTCTATAAAGTCTGGTGAGTTTCTCAACAATTTGCAGGCTTCCCTGAAGATGGAGGGTAAAAAGTGTCATTACTCCAACCTGAATCCCGTGGAGTTTCTTATCACGACCAAGTATTCTGTCAAGACTGTGGCCGATATTATGCTCAGAGCCACTGGCAGGCCTTGAGCTACCAGCAATACCCATAGATACACCGCTTAACACGAGACCCTCCGAAAGGTCTCTCAGAAACTCTATATCCCTCTCATTTTCATAAAAATCCAATTTTGACAGCATCCTCTCGGCAGGCAATAAGGCCAACATGCGTGCGAAATTATCGATCTTCTCGTATCCCTTTTTATAAGCTAATTCCCAATCGTTTGAAGCTGACAGATTGGACGTCAGGTCACCAAGACCAGCTCTCAAATATTCAATTGGTGAGTTCTTTATGATGTCAAGATCAATTATCACTCCGGTGGGCATCACTGTCCCGGTACTTCTCGCTACTCCATTTACTCTCAGAATGCTTATAGGAGAAGACACACTGTCACTTGAGAGTATCGTGGGAACTGATATCATGGGTAAAGTCGTCTCAAGCGATAGGAATTTACCGCTGTCAATTATTCTTCCACCACCTGCCGCGATTATAAGGTCAAAGCCCTTTCCATACATGGCACTCTTTATCTCGTAAAGCATCCCAACGTCGTTAGAACTTACATGGTACTTCTGGAATCTGTCAAAAAATTTAAATTTTTCCAGTACTTTAGCACTTTTGTTACCAGTGATTATAACTGGTTTAATGAATGCAACATTATTCTTCTTCAAAATATCATCAAAATTGTTAAGAATTCCTTCTCCAATCTCGAGGAAAATAGGGATATTAATCAATCTGTAAATCATAGATGATGCTCCTTGCCTTATTGAGGTCCTCTAAAGTATCTATTTCAATCCATTTTTCACCCTGCGTGTAGATCGGCAAGACATCAATATCATTTAAAACTTCATTAATCGCATCCTCGTACCATCTATCCCCCTTACCTTCTCGCAGATAATCTTCAATTTTTCTAAAAATTATCTCTCCTGCGTCGCTTTTATACATCGAAACTCCGATGTATTCTCCATGCGCCGTCTCAGGTGAAATAGCCTTACTGATCTCGATTATTCTTCCATCTCTCACCTTTACTTTCATCTCCTCATCACCTAAAACTTTTACATTATCAACTATCATAGCACTCTTCTTAGCTCTCATCAAATTCTCAAAAATGACAGGAGAAAAGATTGTATCTGAGTTTATTACAACAAAACCTTCATGAGGCTTAATAAAATTTGAGATCAAATAAAACGTGTAAATGTTGTTGTAAATAGCATACTTTTCGTTAAATATCAATTGAAAATCTTTGTATTTACGCAGTGCTTCAAACCTATGTCCTCCGATAATGAAAATTTCATCTTTGTTGAATCCGAATTTATCGAGAATTTTGAGCTGAAAATCGAGTGGGGTTAGTCCATCTTTTAATTTTATAAGGGCTTTGGGCACTTCTTCTGTCAGCGGATATAACCTCGTCCCTTTTCCTGCAGCGAGTATGAATACTTTCATAGCTTTATTAAACGGTAGTATAAGCTAAAGGAAACAACAAATACAATCAATTCTGAAAGCACAGTGGTGTAGGCAGCTCCAAAATAGCCAAATTTTGGAACGAAAATCAGGTTCAATAAGAAGTTCGACACAGCCCCAGCGGTAGTGACCCAGAAATAGAGTGTCTCACGCCTGGCAACTATTAAAAGGGTGGGGAACACAAGATTAACAAACATGATAAGGTTGGCATTCACCAAGATCCTCAGAAGTTTAACAGTTTCCGGGCTCCAATATTTTGCACCGTAGAAAATTTTTATAATTGGACCAGCAGCCAATAGTACAAAAATGTAAAGAATTATTCCAACCGAAATGGAGATAAATTCAAAATTTCTAACAAACTTTGAAAATTTTTCCCAGGGGGTTGTCTCGTAGCGAGCGAGGGTAGGTTGAACCGCATAGAGCAATGAAAATCTTACCACCGAGAGAGCGAGAACAAAATTGTAGATGGCACTGTAGACTCCTACTTCTTTCATTGAACGGAAAAACCCCAGCATCACAACATCAATGTTGTAATAGATTTTTATCATCACAAATGACGCAGCGAGTACACCAGAAACTTTGAGAATCGGTAGCCATGACTTTAGATCAATATTAAATGCAAAAAGCTCTCTGTATTTCGTGTAAAGAAAGAAAAGCGACAGTAGTGTGGCCAGAGAAATTGCAATAAATCTCGATGCAGGAACCTTTAGTAAATCTTCCTGAGTATGAACAAGGAGGAGAATGAGCACAAAAAATAGAGAGTAGAAGATAAAAGACCATATTGCATTGTATTTCATATCTTCAAGGCCCTTGAATGCCCAGTCTACCATCAGAGCGAATGGTATAAGGTTCAGAAACGTCAGGAACAGGATATCCGAAAGAGGTTTAAATTTTGGAATTATAAATGAGAAGAAAGTAATCATCACAATTGAAAAAATTGCGATTAATGTTCTTATAGCAAGGATATTCCCCAAAAGATCCTTCAATCTATCTCTATTTTTTGATACTTCAAGGGTTGCGTAAGTATTGAGACCAAAATCTGTGAGTAACATCCCGTATGACAGCAACGCCATAGCAAAGGCCCACATACCATAGGAACTCTTCCCGAGCCTCCTGGCCAGTACAATGACAGCGAGGAATCCAAAAACACGACCTGCAACTTCACCACCCAGGGTCCAGGAAAAATTAGAGAAGATTTTTAAGAATATTGAATCTTTTCGCATAATTTGGGAAATTATAAAGTATTACTTCCAAATCCCCTCCAGGATGTAAATCTCACCGATTAAATAATATCACATCGACCGGACTACATCAAATTACCCGAAAGTTTGAGATTCAAAAATCTAACTCTATTTTTCTCCCCAATTCAAAAGCCTTTTTGTTTATCTCAACGGTCTTTTTGGGGACACGATTTGTGATTACTTTTATCCAGATATCCTCTGGAATATCGAAGAATTTTGATGCAACTCCAAGCATTATTGTATTCGCCACACGAGAATTACCAAGCTCATTCGCCTTTCCAATGGCATCTACAACGACAAGATTGGCGTATTTCTTTATCGTCTCCTCGATGTTTTGGGGATATGTGTCCTGTCCTGCAGTGACTGGAAGCGGGATAATTTCGAGATCATTCATTATGACCACGCCATTTTCAGGCTTCAGGTAATGTAGATATCGAAGAGCTTCCGCTTTTTCAAAGGCAAGTATAAGGTCACATGTCCCTTGTTCAATCAGAGGAGAATACACCTTTTGAGAGAAACGCACATGAGAGACCACATCTCCACCTCTCTGACTCATACCGTGGACTTCACTCTTTTTCACATCGTATCCAGCCTCCATTGCAGCGAGCGCGAGCAATTCAGATGCAAGGATAATTCCCTGCCCCCCAACACCTGAAACAATTACGTTATATCCCTTTTTCATATTCATCCTCCGGGTGAATGGCATCAAACGGACACGTCTGTATGCAAAGGTCACATCCTACACAGAGTAGTGGGTCTATAAACGCCTTTCCATCCTTCCATACGATAGCAGGACAGCCCAGTCTGAAACAGTTTCCACATTTGTCACCCTGACACATCTCGGGATCTACAACTTTCTTTGGATTCTTCTGGAGTTTTTTCCACTCGTCAGGGAGCAAAACACACGGTCTATCAGTAATAATTACAGATGGACCTGGATAATTTAAAGCTGATTTTAACGTTTTTCTTACAGCTTTCAAATCATGTGGATCCACAACGTGGATATCCTCGACTCCAATGGCCCTGGCAAGTTCCACGAAATCTATTTTCTTGGTTGGCTCACCTTTTATCGTTCTTCCCGTGGCTGGATGTGGCTGATGACCAGTCATAGCGGTTGTGTGGTTGTCAAGAATTATAACCGTCGAGAATCCTTTGTTGTAAACAATGTCAATGAGCCCTGTAATTCCACTATGAATAAAAGTTGAATCCCCGATCACCGCCACAGATTTTTTCGCCGATTTCTCACCACGGGCAAGATTAAATCCGTGCACACTACTGACTGAAAACCCCATGTCAACCGTTGTGTCAATACTTTCAAGCGGCGGTAAAACAGCGAGGGTGTAACATCCAATGTCCCCCATCACATTGATCCTCTTCTTTTTGAGTTCAAAGAAAATTCCTAAGTGCGGACAGCCAGGACAGAGTGCAGGTGGACGTTTCACAGCCTTCTGGGGAGGAATCTTCTCAAGGCTCTCACCCTTCAACGCCTTTCTCACTATCTGGGGATTCAGCTCACCAGTAATTGGAATCTTATCTTTGCCGATGACACTGTAACCAAGAATTCTTACGTGATCTTCAAGAAAAGGCTCCAGTTCCTCCACTACATAGATTGTATCGACCGTTGAGGCGAATTTTTTGAATAGTTCATCGGGGAACGGGAAAGGCATTCCGAGCTTTAGAACAGTAGCATCGGGGAAAACCTCTCTTGCATACTGATAAGAAATACCGGAAGTTACAATTCCAATCTTCGTATCACCGGGTTCAATCCTGTTTATTTCGATGGAATTGGAGAGTTTCTTCAATTCAACAAGTCTCTTCTCTAAAATCTCGTGCCTCTTTCTGGCAAAGGCGGGGATCATCGTATACTTTTGTGGATCCTTCACGTATTCCTTCACAGGAAGTTCCACCCGCTCACCCACATCTACGATTCCCTTCGCATGTGAGATTCTTGTGGTACTTCTGACGATTACAGGAGTGTCGTACTTCTCTGAAATTTCAAAGGCGAGCTTTACAAATTCATAGGCCTCCTGGGAATCAGAGGGTTCGAAAAGAGGAATTTTTGCAAATTTTGCGAAAACTCTGTTATCCTGCTCATTCTGGGAACTATGCATGCCAGGATCATCGGCGGAAATGATCACCAGACCACCGTTAACTCCTACATAAGCGGAAGTCATCAGGGGATCAGCTGCGACATTCAGTCCCACATGTTTCATGGCGACGAGGGCACGGGCACCACCAATGGCAGCACCCAGCATAGCTTCAAAAGCTACCTTCTCGTTTGGTGCCCACTCCGCCTTAATCTCTTTGTAAAAGGCTATATTTTCGAGAATTTCGGTAGAAGGGGTGCCAGGATAGGCAGCTGCCACATGACAGGAAGCCTCCCACGCACCCCTCGCAATTGCTTCATTACCGGATAGTAGTAACTTCACTTTTTATCCCTTAAGTGCCTTTTCGTAATATTCCTTCCATTTTGCTTCAAGATCGGGAGATTTTATCGTCTCAAGAATGTAATCTGTATACTCCTTTGCAGATGCACCCGTAGGTCTACCGGTAACAACCAATTTCTTTTCAAACACACCACAGATATCAAGAGCCATCTCCAATTTCCTTGCCTTATCATTGAATCCGATATGTTCAAGCATCAAGACCGCTGCTCTCATTAGAGAGCTGGGATCCGCATACTCTGCTCTACCCTCTTTTACCATTCTGGTTCCTGAGCCATGAATTGCCTCAAACATCGCATAGTGCCTTCCGATATTGGCACTACCTGCAGTACCAACTCCACCCTGAATCTGGGCGGCTTCATCTGTGATGATGTCTCCGTAAAGGTTGGGCAGCACGATAACCTGGAACTCTTTCCTTCTCTGAGGATCAATGAGCTTGGCTGTCATAATATCAATGTACCACTCATCGGCCTTAATGTCGGGATATTCCTTCGCAATTTCGTTAAATATGAGGCTAAAGAGACCGTCGGACGTTTTTACAACATTTGCCTTATGTACACCAGAGACGCGGGTTTTTCCATTTTTCTTTGCATAATCAAAAGCCATCCTAATTATTCTCTCGGCACCCGGACGTGTGATTACTTTGAAATCAAATGCAATCTCATCAGTTACCATGATTCCTTTTGACCCAAGAATGTAAGCTCCTTCGGTGTTCTCTCTGAAAAATGTCCAATCGATTCCCTCCTGGGGGATTTTCACGGGCCTAACATTTGCGAAAAGGTCGAGTGCACGTCTCAGGTATACGTTGGCACTTTCAATATTTCCTCTTGGATCTCCTGCCTGGGGAGTCTCCGTCGGTCCTTTGAGGAATACGTGACAGGTTTTAATCTGCTCAAGAACGTCGTCTGGAACGGCTTTCATGTGTTTAAATCTATTTTCTATGGTGAGTCCCTCTATGTCGACAAGTTCAATGCGACCCGATTTGATCTCATCAGCTAAAAGGTACTCAATCACTCTTCTTGTTTCTCTTGAGATAATGGGGCCGATTCCGTCTCCACCTGCGAAACCAATTCTGATTTTATCCAATTTTGTAAAATCGGTCCACTCAGTATCCTTTTTGATT
>JALSOD010000141.1 GCA_026986655.1 Caldifarciminota bacterium
GTAAGAAAGGCAATTGAAATTGATGAAAAAATTTATGGTGAATACCACCCAAATCTCGCTACTGATTACAATAATCTTGCAATGATATTGAAGGCTAAGGGGGAATATGATGGAGCTGAAGAAAATTTTAAAAAGGCACACGAAATTTTTGAGGAAGCGAGGAAACGGAGGGGAGGTGCAGGAATTTACTTTTTAGAATCTACCCGCATTTACATCAAGTACCTTGAGGTAGCTTTGAAAAACGGGAAAGAAATAAGAGATGAGATAAAGTATCTTGCAGACCTCGTCTGGCAACTCCACCTTTTAACTTTAAGTGGCCAGTTCACTCCGCCTCAAATGATAAGGATTCTGGTGCAATTTGCCGACCTCGTGATACTTTACGGGACAGAAAAGGGAGTAGAAGTTGATGAAAGTTTAATATCCGGTTCAAATGCCTGGAGAAATCTCCTCGGTTTTGAACCATTTAGAATCATCCTAAAAATGGGAGGCTCAAGGGCGTTTGCTGAAATTTTAAAAGAGGTGTCCCTTTCGATGTACGGGACAGGTGAAATTATCAAACAATTCATGTCCTCCCCTGAAATTGCGAGGGGAGATGATACACAAAATTGAGGCTCATCCCCCTTTGATTACTACCTGATACAGTTCAGTAAAAATTTCGTCGTATTCCTGAACATTTCTTAAAACGGCGTTACTTAAAGCATTTCTGAACATCTTATCATCAAAAAAGCTACTTTGCATGATGCCTCTCACGAGAAATTCCAGGCCGTCGAGCATGGAGGCAAAGGCAAAAGCCTCGTAGTCCTTAACGGCTCTGAATCTTTCAAATGCGCCAGTCGCCCATTCATTCATAATTACACTATGAATAATCTCGTCCGGCTTCTTCTTTTCTATATCCCTTGCAAGTCCCAATCTGGTTACCCTTTTTAATGACCAGTTAGAAACTGCCTCTGTGGCAAGTTCAATCGTCTGTCTATAGGGATAACCATCAGGTGTTTTCCCGTATCTATCGTGAAATTTCAGTGTATGATATATGAGAATAACGGTATCAAGAAGAATGGGGTAACTTACAGATTGCCAGATTCCTTTTTTATAGCTTAAAGGAAGGTATCTTGTGAGAAGCAGAAGAGGCGGGAATCTGCCGAGTCCCGTCTGGCTCTTCCTTCCAGTTTCAACTATAAGCTCAAGATTTTCTGTAAGCCAGAGATAGGCCTCTCTGACAACCTCATCGGATATACGGACTGTGGAAAATTTTTTTTCAATAATGTCAGCTATTTCGCCAAGCCACACTCCAGCCCGGTCAGGTTTGCCTCCACTCAGAGAGTTTTTTACCTCAGAGGTTACGAAATCAAAAAACTCCTCTCTCTTACTCCTGTCACCGGTCAGGTAAAAATATCCTCTTTTTGCAAAGTCTTCGATAGTTCTCAAACCTGCTGGTGCCATAATCTCACCTGTGTTTTTCAAAAATCTGCCAGTTTTCAGCAGGACGCTTGAAAACAGAATTATCTCCTGTCGCTTTTTCTGCCAGTTTTTGAAGTTTCTGCGGATACTTTACTTTTAACTCTGCAAGACTATTGGATTTCCTCAAATCTTCCTCAAATGCCGGGAAATCCCTTAAAAACCACTCAATTGATGGAAAACATTCTTTGAGTGCACATATCCAGATGTCACCGAACCCATTGATCCGGCCGTTTCTCCTTTCCGAGAGGATTCTATTTTTAATCCTCACCCACTTTCTGTAAGAAAGTGGGTCCAGTTCCAGAAATAGGTCAAACATTTCATTTTGAAACTGGCAATCTTCCAGTGAGCTAAAAACGGTTTTTTGCAGATAGTTACCGTAAGTTCCCCATGACACAAACGGTATTTCAAATGTCCAGTGAAAGACTTTTTCCATAAAGTCTTTACCGCCGGGTAAGTCTTTCGATTCGTCTCCACCTGTGGAAAGCTCAAATTCCTTTTCAATGGCCGGGATGAGAATCCTATCGTTAATGGCCATAATGACAACCGTGTCTGGAATGTCCAGAAGATAGAATCTCAGGAGTTCAAATATTCTGATAGCTTTGCCGGGAAGAAGTCTGTCAAGATCGTCAACGAGAATTATCAGGTGTTTTTCAGCTGAATCTCCCGGTTGAATTGCATCTCCAATGAAGCTTTCCCAGTTCTGTTTATTGTGTGGATCAGATGTGACATTGTAGGTTTTTATAAACTTGCTAACTGCCTCTTTTAGGAGTCTGTGGGACTTTTCGTAAACAGAGGAGTATTCGAGGAAGAATTCGCCTGTATCATCAATCACTTTTTTGATATCTTTGATACCGTAACCACCCCCTACAGTTCCTGAAGTTACGGCTCTAAGTCCAAAGTCAACGACGGGTAAGGCAAGTTTTGCTATGGTTTTGATAGCCCTGGTAAGATTCCCCCTGTTTCTACCCTGTGCCTTTTCTTTAATCTTTGTGACAAGAGAAATTAAAGGATGTGGGTCTTCCTGATATTTCCACGCATCAAAAAATACGGCAGGATATCCCATGTAGTCTTCAAAAAAACTTTCAAGTGCATATAGAAGCGAGGTTTTCCCGGTTCCCCAGTCACCGAGAATACCGAGAAGAAGCCCGTGTTTTAGGTTGTGTGAGTCATTAATTATGGGGTACATTTGAATCAGCAAACTTCTAAGCGGCTCTATCCTGTATTTGAGCTCAGGATCACGAGGAACCTCTTTTATAACCTCCATATAATCAAAAGGAGTATCAATCATCATAAAGCAATTTTAACCCAGACCCATTAGTAAGACAAGCTTATTGGAGAGGGTGTTCGAAAAGTACCTCTCTTTACTAACTTAATTTGTTTTTACTGAGAAACAGGGATTCCCAAAATCCTCCTTGGTGAAGGGGGATACAGGGGGATTGAAATTTAAGTGGTAGTCATCCCCCTTAGGACCCTTTCCGAAGAAGGGGGATCATGATCTCCAAAGTCCCCCGTGGA
>JALSOD010000142.1 GCA_026986655.1 Caldifarciminota bacterium
CGGGCGGGAGCCAGCACAGGTGCTGCACGGCTGTCGTCAGCTCGTGCCGTGAGGTGTTGGGTTAAGTCCCGCAACGAGCGCAACCCCTGCCCTTAGTTGCCATCGGCTCCTATAGGGAGGCCGGGCACTCTAAGGGGACTGCCGGCGATGAGCCGGAGGAAGGTGGGGACGACGTCAAGTCTGTGTGGCCTTTATGCCCAGGGCTACACACGCGCTACAATGGGCGGTACAACGGGTTGCGACCCCGCGAGGGGAAGCCAATCCCTTAAAACCGCCCCCAGTTCGGATTGCAGGCTGCAACTCGCCTGCATGAAGGCGGAATCGCTAGTAATCGCCAATCAGCATGTGGCGGTGAATACGTTCCCGGGCCTTGTACACACCGCCCGTCACGCCATGGAAGCCGGGAACGCCTAAAGTCGCTCGCCCAACCCGCTTCGGCGGGAGGGAGGCGCCTAGGGCGGGCCCGGTGACTGGGGCGAAGTCGTAACAAGGTAGCCGTACGGGAACGTGCGGCTGGATCACCTCCTTTCAAAGGAGTAAAATCAAACTTTCCTTTCTTCTCTCCTTCACCAGAGACATACCACTTTTTATTTCCTTTCTTACACACGGGCCTATAGCTCAGGCTGGTTAGAGCGCGCGCCTGATAAGCGCGAGGTCGGTGGTTCAACTCCACCTAGGCCCACCAAATTTGAAAATCCTCCAAGATAATCGAAGAAACCATAAACAAAATACGACTTCTAACCATCAAAATCTCTACAATAAAAAAACTATAAATTCATTATATGCGATTTTCTCCTCCAAAATTTAGCCTCTTTTAAAAAATTAAGCTATACGATTACCAACGAATGGGAGGAGGAAAATTTTTATTCTTCAAAATGGATTATCCCCGTAAAAAATAAATTGGAAGGGGTAAGTTAATTTGAAGAAATTCCCACGTTTTTTTTCACTCTAACTATTCAGAATTTTATTATGTGGATTCCGGGGACTTTGGGAACTGTAAATAGGCTGTCCGGGAGATTTTTCAAAATCTTGAAGTTCTTTAGTTTAACTTTGACCACCACATTGGCCTGGAAAAGAACAGCCTCAAGTGGGATAGATTTCCTCGTAAATAAAAATTTTATACTGTCAATAGACTCTATATCTGGATAAAACCATGCAATACATATGTCACCAGCGGTTTCTATTCTATTGGCTTGATTTTTCTCAACAAGATTGTAGAAGAATTCTGTTTTCCCCATTTTTCGCTGAATGATTAAAGTTGAATCGTGGAGGTTCAGAGTTTTTATAAGTGTATCTTCAATAAACACATATTCCGTGTCTGGCTGGTATATCTCTATCCGTGCACGATTGTGTTTGAACCAGATCATTCCGTTGATTACGCTGTTACCAAGTGCCTTTGATTGAATACTTTCCTCAAAACTCGCCGTGAATATTCCAATCTTCCTCAATAGATTCAAAGATTTTTGACACGGAGAAACTGAGGAGATAATTAAAGCTATGATAAGTTTAGTCATTTTAAAATTATAAGCCTTTCAATCTGTCTTTTCTTGCAGGTTTTACCCTGGAGGAAATATACTCCGTCGCGAAGATCAAACACGGGAATATTTATAAATCTCAGGCTCACTTTTTCCCTTTTAACTACTCTTCCATCTGACGAATATAAAGTTAATTCACAGGGCGTAATTACACTTACAGAGATGTTTTTAAATACAATCGCTGGAGTCGAGAAAATCCTGGATATACCCTCAAAATTGTCCGTTTCTTTCACTCCTGTCTGTCCTAAATAGATAAAAGCAAGGTAATCTGTTGGATCCCCCTGCACCAGCTCGACAAGATTTTTTGTCCCGTTGGGAGATATTAAAAATGTCATTCTCCCTGCAAGTCCGTGGTTGTATCCTGGCGGTAATGGTACAGTGAAGGTTTTTCCAGTTAGCGTGCCGTTTGCCGGGTCAAATTCATAAATGATGTTACTATCCGATCTTGCAACAGAGAGCCAGAGTTTACCTGAAGTTGTATCAAAGGCAACACCTTGGATATTCAGTGAATTTGACCATTGGTAAAGAATATTGCCTGTTGAATCTATGCAATAGATATCTTCTGTCCCATTGGCCACATAGAGGTGTTTTGTACGAGGGTCGATTGTTAAGGCTCTATTTACACGCAGAGGCCCTTCGATTGAGTCCAGAGCAGTGATATTCCCATTTTCGACGGATAATCGATAGATATAGTGGCCATAACAGGCATAGAAATTCATGCCATTGAATGTCAAATCACTCAAGCCCCATCCTGTAAATTGATCTGGTTGGCATAGTGTATTCAAGACAATGCCTGTAGAATCAAGAATGTACAATTTATTTGGATCTGTATCACGATTACCGCCGGTTATGTAAAAATACTCACCATCGGTGGTTACGCCTAAATTTTGAAAGTCACCTGTGACAGGATCGAGTGGTATAAATTTTCTCATATCTCCTACAGCTATGCCTGTTCGTGCAAAGGAAATAAGAGTATCATTGGAAGGATTTTCGTCATTAGAGAGTTCAGTTACCATGATTTCTTTATAGTATGACGAGTCCTGGAGTGTTACGGATCCAAAGGACACATTTTGTGTTTCCCCTGGTTGAATGTACGCGGTCCTGTTCTCTCTGAAGATAGTATCATCAGTGAGTGTGTCAACGATGATGAAAGTAACGTTGAAGCTATCCGCAATAATTCCAAAGTTTTCTACTACACCAAGGACTGCAATTGGTGTATTGGGGCTGGTAAGTCCGGAGGGGGTGATTATTTTAACCGGTCCCACATCATGGTGAACGTTGTATGCCTCAAGCCCGATGGTCCAGAAATTATCCATGTACCAGCCTTCGTAATTTACTCCGCTACCAGATGCGAGGTGTAATCTAATTCTTACGTGCTGGCCGGCAGATAATGGAAGATTAAACCTGACGCT